>CACZQG010000254.1 GCA_902783235.1 uncultured Ruminococcus sp. | reverse complement strand
GAAATGCTGGCATATTTCAAGCCTTTCCGACGCAGAAGTTCAGTATTTAGACAAGCAGAAAATTCAAGATTTAGTTGGGGGATCAATCAAAGTAACTTTTTAAATGGAAGTGATAAATGTGGAACGCATCATCGTAGATAATGACAAGAGGATTTACGAAGAGGTTAAAGAGGCAATAAGCAAGCGTGAGCTTCAGGCATACTATCAGCCCCAGTATAATGCTGTAACAAATCAGATAGTAAGTGCGGAGGCTCTGGTTCGCTGGATAAAGCCCGATGGTGCTGTGATACCCCCTACTGAGTTTATCCCCATGCTGGAGGAATCCGGATTTGTGGGTGATGTGGACTGGTATATGGCAGAGCTTGCCTGTCAGACCCTGGGAGAGCAGATAAGTCTGGGACATAAAACCCCTGTGATAGCCGTGAATTTTTCACGCTGGCACGTTCACGAAACCAACTTTGCAGAAAAGCTTAGTGCCATTGCAGATAAATATGACGTTCCCCATTACCTTCTGGAGGTGGAAATAACCGAGTCCGCTCTCATTGATGAGCACAGAAAGATCAAGCAGTGGATCGACAGTGTCCGGGAATGCGGCTTTTCTGTTGCCATAGACGATTTTGGAAGCGGTCTTTCTTCTCTGTCCTTTGTAAAGGATATGTCGGTAGACGTACTAAAAATAGACAGGTCTTTGCTGAGTCAGAACTGCGAGGATGAAAAGGAACGCATCGTGCTGGAAAGCATTTTCTATTTTGCCGAGCGTCTTCATCTCATGACCGTGGCAGAGGGAGTTGAAACAAAGGAACAGCTGGGATTTTTAAGGACCTGCAGCTGCAATAAAATACAGGGCTATCTCTTTGCCAAGCCGCTGCCAAAGGATGAATACCTGAATATATGTCAGGAGTGTGCCGCTGATACAAAGGGAGAGGATATTTTACAGGTCCAGGCGCATATCAGTGCTATGAGAATGCTGCTTGATGCCGTGTTTAAAAGATTCCCTCTGGTGATCTACTCCAATCTGACCCGAAACAGCTTCTATACAGTTACCGACAAGGACTTCACAGCTACTCATTGCTCATCTGCCGGCAACTTTGATGACCTTATCCTGCAGGGCACCGACTCCATGCACCCTGATGACCGACAGATATTCCGTGATACCTTCTGCCGTGATAACCTTCTCAAAGCCCACGAAAAGGGCGAAGCATCTGTGAAGCTTGTGACACGCCAGCTGGGTGATGACGGCATTTACAGAGAGGTTGAGACTGTTGATTACTTCGTGAAAAGTCCCTTCGTAGATGATGTACTGGTCATCAGCCTTTGCTCAAATATATAATAATAGCCATAGTACTTTCGGCATTTTCCGGAAATACTATGGCTTTATTATTTGCTGTGCGGCAAAGCGTGGTAAGCTCACTTAATTTTGCTGCGGCAGATGCAGCTGTCCCGGTGAGCTTTGCTCCTCACAGTCATAGGCTGCACCCCATAACAGGCTGTATCTGGACACCGTTAACAGCGTTGGAGATAGTTTCTTCCAGCGCACCGAAATCACTTATCATAGAGGTTGGCTTTTTTTTGCAGTCATCCTGATAAACAGGTACAAAATAGTAATTTCTCATATTCATAAGCTGCCCCACGTTTTTCATGGTGCCTGCTAAATAGTCGTTGGTAGCCATTGCTATGACCACCGGCTTTTTATTTCTAAGGTGGGACTTCACCGCCATAGTGACCGGCGTGTCGGTAATGCTCATGGCAAGCTTGGCACAGGTATTTCCGGTACAGGGACATACCACCATCACGTCAGTCATGCCACGGGGACCTATAGGCTCTGCACCGTCAATGGTCTTCACGACGCATCTGCCGCATATATCCTCCAGCTTTTTTATATTGTCCTCTGCTCTTCCAAAGCGTGAATCGATCTTTGACGCATTGTAGGACATGATAGGCAAAAGCTCGGCTCCGCATTCACGAAGGTGCTTTGCCTGTTCAAAGGCTTTTTCAAAGGTACAAAAAGATCCTGTGACCGCAAATCCGATCTTCAGATCCGAAAAATCACACATTCACTCTATCCCCTCTCCTTTTGGGTATATATGATCAAGAACTGTTTCGGCGATCATCTCCCCTGCCGTTACCGGTGAAAACCTTCCCGGCAGTCCCAGAGCGTGGATCACCCGAACCCCTTTATATTCAGCCGCAGCTTTATCCACTCCCCCGGGACGGGAAGCGAGATCGATTATCAGACATCTGCTGTCAGCCTCAGCAAGTGCATTTTCATCAAGGCACATAACAGGTACTGTATTAAAAACTATCATCTCACCCTTTATACAGCTTCCCATATCCGCAAACGGCACAGTTTTCCGACAGCCCATGATCCGGGCTGCAGCAAGGTCATCGGCAGCTCTTGCTGCAACAGTTACCTCTGCACCAAGATCATACAGCATTTTCGTCAGCACCCTGCCGATCCTTCCGTAGCCCACAACAAGTACATTGCTGCCATATATGGTCACGGGGGTTTCTTCTATAGCTATTTTCAGTGCTCCCTCCGCTGTAGGAACGGCATTTCTGATATTGAATACGTTGCTTTCAAGATAATTCACCATTACGGCTGCTTTCGCCCCGTAAGCTGATGCTGCCTGCTGAGTAAAGCGTCCCCCAAATACCCTACCGCCGGTTTTCAAATGCTCTGCTGTTTCCCGGAAGGTAATATCACTGACGGCAAATTGAGCGTTTACAAAGCCTGCCTCATTGGACATCACAGGGGGAAGCAAAATGTGATCCACACTGTCGGGCAGCTCTCCGAAGGAAGCCGCAAAGGATACGCTTTGGGGCTTGTTTCCGGCTTTGTCAAAGCCCAGGCAGTATACATCAAAGTGTTTGGTCAGCTTTTTCGCAGCATATATCTGACGCATATCTCCGCCAATTACCAATAAAATCTCTCTTTTTTTCATTAATATCCCTGCTTTCAACAAATTCATCGGCGGTGTGCCGTTAATATAATGTATGCAATGACGCTCGTTTTGGTGCAAAAACGCCCCCCGAATGATCGGGGGGCG
>CACZQG010000253.1 GCA_902783235.1 uncultured Ruminococcus sp. | reverse complement strand
TTTTTATTTAAAATTAGCGTTTGTAAAAACATATCTCAGATTTCCGATGGCGGAATTGAGCTTTTGTATTATTGCCGATGACTGGTTATAGGCACTGTAAAGCTCCAGATTTTCCTTGTCAACGTCAACATTATTACCGTCCACCAAAACGTTGGTCTCGTATACCTCCGACACCACAGCCTTAAAGCTGTATTCCTTCTTCCCCAGATTATCCCTGGCATCCTTCAATGCATTCTGAAAGCTCACCGTTTTATAATGATAATCGGGAGTATCTATATTTGCTATATTCTGTGCATGGATCTCCTGTTTCAGAGCCATTTGCTTTATTCCGCTTTCCATCGCCTTGAAAGCTATGGAATCAAGGTACATAATCATCCCTCCGTATTCTCATATCAACGCTGCCCGTCAAAAGGGCGCAATACAGCTATTACTATTCACTAATAATTATAACACAAAACTTTTCAAAAAGCAACTGTATACATCAAATTTCATCAAACATTTTTCGGTAAAATTGCCGAATCCTGTCGATTTTCATCACTATTATACAAATTTTCCCGGATTTTTTTTCCATCATCGCTTATTTTAATAAAATCAGCACCGGGTTCCAGCATCCCTCTGCTTCTGAGAAATCTGACCCTGCTTTCAACAAAAACAACTCCCAGCCCGAGAACATTGGCAACTCCCTTAACAGTCAGCCTGGTATCACTGAATTCATAAGCTGCTCTGAGAATATAATCATCCAATATATTAAACTCTGTCTCATCAATTTCAGCAGTTTCAACAAAGTCTGATATTGATGATACGATACTGTCAGCAGCTTCCTCCTGTAGTACCTTCTCTGTCTGTACATCGGGGATATCCTCAGGATCACGTATTCCTCCAAGGCGTGAGGTAATGTTGTATATATTGCCGAACATCCTGCCTGCCTCACGATTGCCTGAATCAATAAAATTTTTGGAGCTTCCCACAATGATCAGAAGATCCTTAGCTCTTGAAAGGGCAACATTTATCCTTCGGCAGTCTCTTGCAAAGCCGATCTGTTTTTTTTCATTATTTCGCACAAAGCTCACTATAATAATATCTGCTTCCATTCCCTGAAAACGGTCAACCGAGCCTATACGAAGAGCGATCTGTCCCAACCCCTTATAAAAGCCGCTTGTGATCAGTTCTCTCTCCAGCAGCTTCACCTGTGCATCATAGAAGGTTATCACTCCAATGCTCTTATGAGTATCATTCTTTTCCATATTGCTTTCCAGCATACGCAGTATGCTCTTTATCCGATCCGCTTCATAGGGATTTACATAGCTCATGCCCATTCTTTCCTCGTAATGACCGGAGCTGTTGGGTATATCATACCACAGCACATGGTCATTCTCATCTATGCCCTCTCCCTGGCAGCCGTGCTTCTTTGAAGCCGATGCAGGAGATTCCAGTCTGCCTGCGTCAGTATCAACATAAAACTGATTGATAAGAGCGGCAATATCCCTGTGCATACGATATTGTCTGAACAGCATGGTCCTCATGGAAAGGTCCGATGCTTCATAAAGCTCCTGAAACAGACTCACCTTTATAAGTCCCTTCAGCTGTTCATCAGCCTCCTCTGTTTCGTCATAGGCAGTACTGTCTATAAACGGCGGAAGCTGCTTGTGATCTCCCACCAGTACTATTTTCTTGCCCCGTATCATCGGAAGCAGCATATCCGGAAGGGTGCTTTTGCTGGCTTCATCTATTATCACCGTATCAAAGGAGGGATAATTTTCATCAAAATCACGGGTACCGCTCTGAATGCAGGTGATACCGATAACGTTTGCATTTTCTATGTACAGCTTTTTCAGTGATGCGTAATCCTTCCTGCTGCCGGATGTCAGACTTTTCCTCCAGTCGTTAAGTATCTCCCGCCATTTCATATATCTGTTCAGGCGCATGGAATAGTACTTATTTACAATATATTCAATATCCTCCAGACTGATACCTGTAGGATCTATTTTGGCAAATGCCTCTTTGTAAAACTCATCTCTCAGCATCTCCCGCAGGCATTCCCTTGAATACCCCAGTTCCTTCTGTATCTCAGATGTTTTTTCATAAAGCTGCTCGCATCCTGCCTTCACCTTGTAATAGTTGTTGTCCAGATCCTCTCCCAGCGCATCCAGAACCAGTCTGAAGGCAAGGGAATTGTCCTTGAATGTCTCGTCATTTTCCAGTTCATAAAGCTTATGTGTCAGACGTATAGATTTCTGCTGTACACTTATCATAAGATTTTCTGCACGGCGGTAATAAATAGCTGCTGCCTGTCTCCATTTGCGTCCGAGAAAAATCCTTTTAAGACCTGTGGGCTCGGAAGCTATTATTCGTTCTCC
>CACZQG010000252.1 GCA_902783235.1 uncultured Ruminococcus sp. | reverse complement strand
CTGCAAGTGAGGGCGTCCCCTAAGTAAGGGAACGAATTCATTATATCTCACCAATTATTGGTGACGAGCTAATGAAAGAGCTAATTGTTTTTAGGCAACACCGCACAAAGATTGTTCGGTATTGTCTTAATGTGCCATATCCCTAAAATAAAAAAGCGGCAAAATGCCGCTTTCTTTTTAAAAATCACCGCCGCCATGAGTTGTGCCGGAGGAACCCGAATGAGTACTGCTTCCGCCGGAATCATTGGACTTTCTTGTTTTCTTAACATTCTTGAACAAAAAGATATCCTGAGAACGTGTAAGGTGGAAGCTGCCCTGTACCTCATAATTTGACGCACCATGTTCAAAAGAAACAGAGGTAAGCTGTGAACGAAGCACCAGTAAAGTGATAATTGCAACTATCAGACCTATACCCACGCCAATAAGAACACCGATTATGATCCGTACGGTCTTATCACTGTTCGCCTGGGCAATATTTGTCTTGGTGGACTCAATAAATGTATCGAATGCACCGTAATAATCCTCACTTTGAAGCTTTGCTAATATTTTGGAGCCTGCTTCCTGTATTTTCTCATCAGTATATACCTTGATGCCGAAACCGGTGGTGGAAATGTGCCTTTTTGCACTGTCAAGCGGAAATGGTACTAAAAGCAGTACACCATCCTTGTTTTTTCCTACACCATAGCCGTTATAATCATAAAAATCATCAGCATAAGCAGTAGGTGTCTTGCCCTGGAGATCATATTCCGTAACTATAACGATATCAAAATTATCTTTGTCAATTACAGTTTGTATCTTCTTTTCAAGACTGTCTATCTCATCCTGAGTAAGCACCTCTGCATTGTCGATAACTCTCGCCTGTTCTTTATAATCAGCAGCACTTGCTGTGACCGAAAATGGTGACAGCATCATAACAGCTGCTGCACCTGTGAGGAGTATCCTTTTAAGCTTTTTAAACATTGACCTTACCTCCTCACATAAACGATGCTATAAGTCCGCCGACAGCACCTGCCACAGCGCCTACTGCGGCAAATACCCCAAGGAAATATTTCCACATCAGACCCTTGTCTGCCGGAAGATTTCCTACGAACTTACCTGTCTGACCATTCATAGCAAAGATGAATTTTTCATCTCTCCATGTGGTGTTCATTACCCATACAGGCATCAGTGCATAGCTTGACTTATTGTTTTTAAGGCTTATATTCTGAAATTCCTTTGTAAGAGTGGTGTATCCCATAGCAGAAGCTGTGAACTTATCCTCCGTACCCTCATTGATACGCAGATTAGCTCTTTCTATACACTTGTCACGCTCAACATCGTACTTGTCAGCCAGATATCCCGAAAGATATCCTGTATTGAATTCCTTGAATTCATTATAGTTGAACGGCTCCACCGACTCCATAAGATCATCGGGCATTTTTTCCGAACCGTCAACAGGTATATTCTGAAAACCTATATTACCGTCACGGTAAACCTTGAAGTGAGATGTTTCGGTATATTCATACTTACTGTCGCTCCAGTGTCTCACCTTGGTACCGTGGAAGATAAAGCTTGCATCCGTATCTGACGAAAACAGCCAGAAGGGTACATACACACCCTTTATCTCATCAATGTGGTTTTCATCCTTAAATACCTTGGGAAGCAGCTTTTTACCCTTCAGGTGTTCCCTGAAACCGTTCTTTGCCGCCTCCTTATCCAGTTTAAAGGGAATGATGTGATCAGGACGAAGATCTCCTGAAAAACTGGATTTAAGTATAACGGGGCTGTCGCAGTACGGGCAGTTGGTAGCACCTGTTGATTGCTCAGCGATTATCTCGCCGCCGCAGGATTTGCAAACATAGACGTTCATGCCTTCCAGCTCTTCCGTACTCCACTGATTATCGGTAGTGTCCTCCCACTCCCTCTGTTCAGGACGCTTTTGTCCGGCTGCCATTTCCTCCTGTGCCTGCTTGAGTGCTTCTACATCAAACTCCGTTTCACAGAAGGGACAAACCATTTTCTGCTTGCTGCTTTCAAATTTTACTTCACCGCCGCAGCACGGGCATTTATATTCAAGTAAGTCTGCCATAATTACTCTCCATTAATTCTTTCAGCCGATGCTTATGGTCTGGGCTTGCCGCATTCATTGCAGAACTTGCCTGTGTTTGTTGCTCCGCATTCGCATTTCCAGTCAGCCGAAGGTGCAGGGCTTCCGCAGTTGCTGCAGAATTTACCGGTATTTGCCGTACCGCAGGAACAGGTCCATGAGCCTGCCGGCTGGGGCTTGGGGCTTCCGCAATTATTGCAGAACTTGCCGGTATTTGCTGTACCGCAGGAACACTGCCACTGATCTGCGGAAGGTGCAGCCTGCTGTGCCTGAGCCTG
>CACZQG010000251.1 GCA_902783235.1 uncultured Ruminococcus sp. | reverse complement strand
TTCATATACCTTGGCATCAATGTATGAACGCTTGTCAAGCTTTCCTGCTTCCTGGATAGTAAGCGGAACACCGACCTGACCCATAAGCTTTCTTACTGCATCTGCCAGTGCCTGAACGCCCTCTGCATCAGAAGCTGTTTCCGGAATAAGACTCAGCATCTTTGCTATCTCTGCATATCTCTCGGGAGCCATATAGTGATCGTATTTAGGCCATGCAGCCAGCTTTGTAGGTGTAGGCTCACCATTATACTCAATAACATGAGGCAGAAGGTATGCATTTGCAAGACCGTGAGGAATATGGAACTCGCCGCCCAGCTTGTGAGCCAGTGAGTGGTTGATTCCCAGAAATGCGTTTGTAAATGCCATACCTGCTATACAGGAAGCATTGTGCATCTTCTCACGGGATATCTCATCACCATTAGCATAAGAAGAAGGCAGATACTTGAATACCAGCTTTATAGCATGGAGTGCCATAGCATCGGTATAGTCATTTGCCAGTGTGGATACATAGGCTTCTATAGCGTGTGTCAGCACATCAAGGCCTGTAAAGGCTACAGAGCTTTTGGGAAGTGTCATAACGAACTGAGGATCTATTATAGCTATATCCGGAGTAAGCTCATAGTCAGCAAGAGGATACTTCATATTGTTTGCCTTGTCGGAGATAACAGCGAAGGATGTTACCTCGGAACCTGTACCGGACGTGGTGGGGATAGCCACCAGCTTAGCCTTCTTACCCATCTTGGGGAACTTATAAACTCTCTTGCGGATATCCATGAATTTCTGAGCCATGCCGATAAAGTCAGCATCAGGATTTTCATAGAACAGCCACATACCCTTTGCAGCATCAATAGCAGAGCCGCCGCCCAGTGCTACGATAGTATCAGGGTTGAATCTGTTCATGACCTCAACACCCTTTTTCAGTGTTGTGAGATCGGGATCCGGCTCAACCTCGCTGAATACCTCAATAATAGGCTTGGATGCATTTTTCTCCAGCTGATAGATTACCTTTTCAACAAAATGGAACTGAACCATTCCGGGATCGGCAACTATCATAACTCTCTTTATGTCAGGCATTTTAGCAAGGTACTGTACAGAACCCGGCTCAAAATAGATCTTTTCGGGAACCTTAAACCACTGCATATTCAATCTCCTCTTTGCTACTCTCTTTTTATTGATAAGATTCTTTGCTGTAACGTTTTCGGATACGGAGTTCTTGCCATAAGAACCGCATCCCAGTGTGAGAGAAGGAGCCATTGAATTATAAACATCACCGATAGCACCGAAGGAAGCCGGCGAATTTACTACGATACGGCTGGCATTCATAGCCTCACCATACTCCTCGATTATAGTGTCATCGGAGGAATGGATAACAGCTGTATGACCTGCACCGTGCTTTAGCATTTCCTTACAAAGCTCAAATGCGTGTTCCTTACCGCCGGACTTTACTACTGCAAGTACAGGAGAAAGCTTTTCCAGTGCCAGAGGATGCTCTTCAGCTTTTGTGCCGCCCAGCTCTACGCAGAGCACCTTTGTTTCCTTGGGGATAGTGATACCTGCTTTTTCTGCGATCTGCCAGGGATACTGTCCAACGACCCAGGGCTGAACTGCCATTTTCTCAACGTTGATAACAACATCCTGTATTTTCTTTATCTCATCAGGCTTAGCAAAATAGCAGCCGTGGAACTTCATGAAGTCTGTAACTTCCTTATATATCTCATCATCAATGATAGCAGCCTGCTCGGAAGCACATATCATACCGTTATCAAAGGATTTGGAAAGAATAAGGTCGTTTACTGCCTGCTTTATCTTGGCTGAGCGTTCAATATAGCAGGGAGTATTTCCGGGGCCTACGCCCAGTGCAGGCTTACCGGCTGAATATGCAGCCTTTACCATTCCGGGGCCGCCTGTAGCCAGGATAGTAGCAACATCGGGGTGATTCATAAGTGCACCGGTAGCATCAATGGAAGGCTTTTCGATCCACTGTATGCAGTCCTTGGGAGCACCTGCCTTGACTGCTGCGTCACGAACTATCTGTGCAGCCTTAACGGAGCACTTCTGTGCATTGGGATGGAAACCGAAGATTATAGGATTACGTGTCTTAGCACAGATTATTGATTTGAACATTGTAGTGGATGTTGGATTGGTAACAGGTGTTACACCTGCAACGATACCTACAGGCTCGCCTATTTCCACATAGCTTTCATCGGGATTATCCTCAATAATACCTACTGTCTTCTCATACTTAATAGAGTGCCAGATGTATTCCGTGGAGAAAATATTTTTAGTTACCTTATCCTCAAAAATACCTCTTCCTGTTTCTTCAACAGCCATTTTAGCAAGCTCCATCTGTGCAGACAGACCTGCCAGAGCCATCGCCTTTGTTATCTTGTCGATCTGCTCCTGATCCAGCTTCATGTACTCATCGAGTGCCTTTTTAGCCTTAGCTACCAGTTCATCGATCATTACCCTGGGATCTTCCTGCTGCTGAGTGTTTTTTGTTTCGTCAGCCATATTCGGTTCCTCCTATAATTTATTCTATGATTTGCATTTTCAACATCGTTAAATCTTTAACAACTATATTGTACCACCTTTTACGATATTTGTCAAGGTTTAAGTTTTACAAATCGGTGCTGTCATATTATAAGTAATACAGCACTATTGACCATTAAGGCAACACCGCACAAAGACCGCTTGGAAGCTTTGCACGTCGCCAGTGTTTTACAAAATCTAAGACGACAGTTTT
>CACZQG010000250.1 GCA_902783235.1 uncultured Ruminococcus sp. | reverse complement strand
TCTGGCACAGTTCGGCATAAGTGATGACAGGAGCGACAGTGCGCTGCGCATCAGTATGGCACATGATACTGCCGGAATGGAGCTCAATGCTCTGCTCAACAATATTGCAGAGGGCATGGAAAGAATACGCAGAAAATAAATGTGTTACATTTTACGATCATATAACAGACACGGTAAGTCACGACTTACGTTTCCCGCCCTCAGACCCTGTGAGGGAGGATATCTCTTACTGAACAGAAAGGAAACAATATGAAAGAGATCATACTTATAAAGTACGGCGAAATGGCACTCAAAGGCATGAACAAGCGTTCATTTGAGGATGTACTTGTAAAGAATATCAAAAGAAGACTGAAAAATCTTGGCAAAACAACTATAACAAGAGCTCAGTCTACCATATATATAGAACCTGCCTTTGATGACTTTGACACTGATGAAGCGGTGGAGCGTCTCAAAAAGGTATTTGGCATTGCTGCACTGTGCAGAGCGGCTGTATGCGAGAAGGACTTTTCCGATATTTCCCGTGTTGCCTGTGAGTATTTAGAGGACACCCTTTCCTACGCCAAAAGCTTCAAGGTAACAGCTAAGCGTTCCGACAAGGCTTTCCCCATGAAATCACCGGAAATATGCAGAGAACTGGGGGGAGTACTTATAGATAAATTTCCCGGACTTACAGTTGATGTGAACGACCCGGAGGTAACGGTCACAGTTGAGATAAGAGACACTAATGCTTATGTCCATGCAGGCAATATCAAGGGTGCGGGCGGACTTCCCGTAGGTACCGGCGGTCATGCACTTCTTCTTTTGTCCGGAGGAATAGACAGCCCTGTTGCAGGCTACATGATGGCTAAAAGAGGTATCCACATATCCTCTATCCATTATATCAGCCCTCCCTATACCTCTGACAGAGCAAGACTCAAGGTGGAGCAGCTGGCTCAGAAGATAACTCCGTACTGCGGAAGTATAGCATTTTTCTGTGTACCCTTTACAAAAATACAGGAGGCTATCAAGGACAATTGCCCGGAGGAATTCTTTACTATTATAATGCGTCGTCTTATGATGAAAATAGCCCTGAAAATAAGTGAAAGAGAGGGCTGCCTTGCCCTTATTACGGGAGAAAGCATGGGACAGGTGGCAAGCCAGACTCTGAGTGCACTCATATGTACGGATGCGGTTTGTACTATCCCTGTATTCCGTCCCCTTATAGGCATGGATAAAACGGAAATAATAGAGATATCAAGGAAGATCGACACCTTTGAGACCTCTATACAGCCATATGAGGATTGCTGCACAGTATTCACTCCAAAGCATCCAAAGGTAAGACCAAAGCTTTCGGATATTGAGGCGGCGGAGAACAGCTTTGATTTTCAACCTCTCATTGATGAGGCTGTTGAAAACACAGAAATGAAAATTTTTGAGCCTGAGCTGTAATACCGTATCACTGGGAAAGTAAAGGTATTATTACATAATATTTACAAAAAAACCACAAAGTTTACATTACTTTTAATGGGAATTTGGTGAATGTATGAAAAATTCTGAGACTAATAATAATAAAACAGGTAAAGCTGACAAAGTTACAAGGGAGAGCCTTGACAAGTTAGTTTATGATGTAGTACAATTATTTTTGAATAAGGGCGTAACCATAGCTACGGCTGAAAGCTGTACAGGGGGACTTATCTCGGAGCTTATCACCTCCGTTCCCGGAGCATCCAGAATATTCGAGATAGGAGTGTGTACCTATTCAAACAAAATAAAGCATGAATATCTGGGTGTGCCCAAAGCCCTCTTCAAAGAATACGGTGCAGTCAGCCGTCAGGTAGCACTGGCTATGGTAGCCGGACTCCAGGAGCAATCGGGTGCAGATATTTGTGTATCCGTTACAGGAACTGCGGGTCCCGGAGGCGGAACACCCGAAAAGCCTGTGGGAACAGTGTTTGTGGGCATCAGCTCGGGAAGAAAGCGTATAGTAAAGCTTTTGAAGCTGTGGGAATTACAGGATAAAAGCCGTGACAACATCAGAATGAATGCAGCCTACAGGATATTTGAATTCCTGAAGGTAATGGTCACTGCAATGCCTGATGAAATGCCTGACAGCAAAGTGCCTGAATCCAATGGCAGGCTGGTAGCCAGGGATCTTCTCCCCTGGAAGGGAGATACCTCCTCTCAGATACTTCGTAAGGTGGTATTCTTAGGCTCTGTTGTAATATTTACTATCTGCCTTTTCCTGGTAGTGGATTACTACTGGGGCAATTACAAAAACCAGAAGCTGGGAGAAAACCTACAAAATATATACAGCGAGGCGCAAAAGCCCACCCTTCCTCAGACCACAGAAGTACCGGGAGAAAAGCCTACCGAAAAAGTATGGACAATGATGGACGGTGCCAAAAAGCTGGTGGAAATAAACAATGACGTTGTGGGATATCTGAAAATTGAGGATACTGTCATTGACTATCCTGTTGTACAGCGCAAGCAGGACGAAAACAACGACTTTTACACCAACCATGATTTTGACAAGGAGGAAGCAAAGGCAGGTGCCATATTCCTTGACTGGCGAAACTATTTCGACTATGTTGTGGACGGCACAAAAGCGTTTGCCAATTCGCAGAATCTTGTAATATACGGTCATGAAATGAAGGACGGTCAGATGTTCGGCGGTCTGAAGGATTATATGAGTGCTGATTATCTTGCAGATCATCCTATCATTGAACTGAGCTCCAACTATGAAAAATACAAGTACAAGATATTTGCTGTATTTATAGTTGATGCAGACGATACCACAGATACAAAATTCGACTGCTGGAACAAGCTGAATTTTGAAAACGAAAAGGAATTTTACGAATTCGTAAATAACGCAAGAAAGCGTTCATATGTTTTCAATGATGTAGATGTGGTTTACGGGGATGAGCTGGTATCCTTACAGACCTGTCACAGTATGTTTGAGTCTGCAAGGCTTTATGTTATGGGCAGACTGGTGCGTGAGGGCGAGGATCCTTATGAGGGTACAGAGGATACCTGGAAAAACGGCAACCGACTCATGCCGACCATCTACTATAACTGGAATGAAAATAACTATGATCCTGATGAGGAGTTCAAGGAATATCCCTGGACTGCCGAAAAGGATGAAGATGAAGACAAGGATGCCGATGAAGATGAATAAAGGCAAGGCAACACCGCACAAAGACCGCTTGGAAGCTTTGCACGTCATCCGCCAGTGTTTCACCAAATCCTTGACGACAGTTTTTCATCAAATCTTTGATTTGACTTGAAAAACAAGTGCGTTTAGGCATTTGGATTGAAACACAAGTGCCCTTGGGGTACGCCAGTATGCCTGCATCGATTTTGTACAATCTAACGAAAAATCTGACGGTCAATCTGACGCACAATCTTTGTG
>CACZQG010000249.1 GCA_902783235.1 uncultured Ruminococcus sp. | reverse complement strand
GACGAGCTAATGTAACAACCAATTGTTTTTGTTGTTTGCTATATAATCTGAGGGATGTGGATGGCTATGTTCCCTACAAATGTGTTGTGTAACTATTTTGTAAAAATTGATTTCCGTGAAGGCAATGAATCACTGCCGTAAAGCAAAAATACCCCGGCATTTACTGCCGGAGTATCATAGGTTATCCACCGCCTTTATAGGGTCGGTGTTGTCTTAATTTTAAGGCAGCGCATGGCATTGAGAATAGCTATGACCGATACTCCCACATCTGCAAATACTGCAAGCCACATATTTGCAAGTCCCAATGCTCCCAGTATCAGCACCAGTATCTTTATTCCCAGAGCAAATACTATATTCTGATATGCTATCCCAAGAGTGCGGCGTGCTGTTTTTATGGCTGTGACTATTTTAGAGGGCTTATCATCCATAAGCACCACATCTGCTGCTTCTATGGCGGCATCCGAGCCTGATAAGCCCATTGCAATGCCTACATCGGCTCTTGATATTACCGGGGCATCATTTATACCGTCACCTGCAAACAGAAGCCGTCCCTTTGCCGTCTTTTCTTTGAGAAGCTGCTCTACTATCTCCACCTTTTTGTCAGGAAGAAGCTCACAGTAAGCCGTGTGTATGCCTATTTTATCAGCGATGTCCCTTCCGGTCTTTTCGCTGTCTCCTGTCAGCATAACGGTATTTTTGATACCAATGGCTTTCAGCTCCTTCAATGCTTCGGCAGAATCCGGCTTTATGCTGTCTGATATAACAATATGACCGGCATACTCCCCATCTACTGCAACGTGCACATATGTTCCCGGGTGATGGCAGTCATGGCAGCTGATATTATTGTTATCCATAAGCTTTTTGTTTCCTGCTAAAACACTTTTTCCGTCAATTATACAGCTTATACCCAATCCGGGAAGCTCACTGTAATCCCTTATCCTCCTTTTGTCTATATCAGTGCCGTACTCCTCTGTTATGGAAACGGCTAAAGGGTGGGTGGAATAGCTCTCGGCATAGGCTGCGTATTCCAGCAGCTGCTTTTCGGATATTTTATCGGGGTGTACTGCCGTTACGCTGAAGGTGCCGTGGGTAAGAGTTCCTGTTTTATCAAATACAACTATCTCTGCTTTGGCGAGTGCTTCCAGATAGCTGCCGCCTTTTATGAGTATGCCCTGCTTGGAGGCTCCGCCGATTCCGCCGAAAAAGCTGAGAGGCACCGATATCACCAGGGCACAGGGACAGGAAATAACAAGGAAGATAAGTGCACGGTTTATCCATTCCAGGGGCTGACCTGTTATAAGTGATGGGATGACTGCCAGAGCAAGTGCGGAAAAGACCACAATGGGAGTATAGTATCTGGCAAATCTTGTAATAAAGCTTTCCGCTTTGGATTTTTTGACTGCTGAGCTTTCCACCATTTCAAGTATTTTTGATACGGTGGATTCGGCAAATACTTTTGTGGTGCGTATTTTTATAAGTCCGTTGATATTTACGCATCCGCTAACGACCTCATCTCCCACGCTTACATCTCTTGGTGCGGATTCACCTGTAAGAGCGGCTGTATCTATACCTGTGCTTCCCTCAATGACCACGCCGTCAATGGGGATCCTTTCACCTGCACGGACAGCTATAACGCTTCCCACAGGTACCTCCTCAGGATCGGTTTCCTGTAAGCTTCCGTCCGGCATAACAAGATTTGCACTGTCGGGACGGATATCCATAAGTGAAGCAATGGACTTTCTTGATCTGCCTACGGCAATACTTTCAAACAGCGCTCCTACCTGATAGAACAGCATTACAGCCGTTCCTTCGGCATAATCTCCGCTGCCGCTTAAATAACCTGACACAAAGGAACCCAATGCCGCTATGGACATCAGAAAGTTTTCATCAAATATCTGTCCTCTTATTATGTTTCTTACCGATTTCCACAGTACGCTGTAGCCCGCTGCCGCAAAGGGTACAAGAGAAACAGCCAGTTTGAGATATTTGTTGTCAATGGGGAGTACAAGGCTTATAATAAAAAGTACTCCTGCAATTATTATTTTTATAAGCGACCGCTTTTGTTTTCGTGTCATATTTGCACCTTCACATGATTATAGTACAGTCCGGTTCGATCTTTCGGGCTATCTTGACGGTTTGCTTCATTATGGAATCGAATTTATCATCCTCGGCTGTGATTATCAGCTTTTGCGATATAAAGTTTATAGCTGCGGATTCAACACCGTCCAGCTTATTTACAGCTTCCTCTATTTTTGCGGCACAGTTTGCACAGCACAGATCTTCGATTTTAAATGTCTTTTTCATAATATGATCTCCTTTATTCCTCTATATGCTCCATACCCTGTCCTATGATACTGTAAACATGATCGTCTGACAGGGAGTAAAAAACATTTTTTCCTTCCTTTCGGCTTTTTACCAGCTTATTGGTCTTCAGTACTCTCAGCTGATGAGATACTGCTGTCTGACTGACACCCAGCAGCCGTGAAATATCATACACACAAAGCTCTGAGGTAAAAAGTGCGTAAAGAATTTTAATGCGTGTTGAATCTCCGAATACCTTAAAAAGCTCCGAAAGATCATAAAGGGTCTCATCACTGGGGATGGAGCGCTTTACCTTGTTTATGCTTTCTTCGTGAATATGCAGAAATTCGCCTTTCTCGCTGTTTTCCATCACATCAACATCCTTTCATATGAATATCTGTTCATATATTAACATATTTTTTCCCATTTGTCAATAGCCGGAGGATATTTTTTTAAAGTTTTTTTTATTGATTTGAAAAATACAGATCTTTAGGCGGTATTATTCCGAAAACGGGTCTTTCTATGGAGATATCTTTATTAAGCAATAATGTACTTTGTTTGACATAATATTTTCTTCGTGATATAATTATATAGGTGTTCCTGTCTGATTCTGAAATTTTATGTGATT
>CACZQG010000248.1 GCA_902783235.1 uncultured Ruminococcus sp. | reverse complement strand
TCTGAGCAATTGCCGTTTCGCTTTGCTTTTAAATTCGTGCCGTAGGCACTCATTTGATTACGCATTACGCATTACGAATTACGCATTTGAAAGAGGCGTATTAAAAACAGTTCGGCTCTGCCGACACCAAAATTACAAATTAATTAAGAAGGGTATTTTGTAGAATGGAAAATTTTGAGATGTTCACTCGCAGAGGTATAAACTCCATAGAAAGTGCCATGGAAGCAGCCGGCAAAATGGGGCATACCTATGTGGGTACAGAGCATATGCTTCTTGGATTTTTAAAGGACGGGGGAAATGTGGCTGCTTCTATCCTCACCTCCGCCGGGATAAGGCAAAAGGAGCTGCATGAACGCATGATGGTCTATATAGGTCACGGCGATGCTACCGACCCAGGCTTTGAAAGCTTCACCCCGGCTCTCCGCCGCAGCCTGAAGGAGGCACAGACCCTTGCACAGCAGGCAGGTACACGGCTTGTGGGTACTGAGCATATGCTCATGACCATACTCAAAGAGCCGGGCTGCGGTGCAGTCACCCTTCTGCGCTCTATGGGTACCGACCCTGCACGGCTTTACAAGGAATGCGCCGGAGTGTACACAGGGGAACAGCCCCTTCTTTCCTCATGCTTTATGCAGCCGGACAGCAGCAGGCTCCCCACACTTTACAAGTACGGCAAAAGCCTGACCGAGGAAGCCATGAATAACAGGCACGACCCTCTTATCGGCAGGGAAAAGGAAACGGAAAGAGTTCTTCGCATAATCTCACGGAAAAATAAAAACAACCCCTGTCTCATAGGTGAAGCAGGAGTGGGCAAGACGGCGATAGTGGAGGGTCTTGCGGAGCTTTTCGTAAAGGGCATGGTACCCGATGACCTGAAAAACACCAACATTTTCTCCCTTGACCTCAGCTCCATGCTTGCCGGGGCAAAGTACAGGGGCGACTTTGAGGAAAGGATCAAAGCCTGCTTAGACGAGGTAACACAGGTGGGCAGCGTTATACTCTTTATTGACGAGATACACACGGTGGTGGGCGCAGGTGCGGCAGAGGGGGCTATAGACGCTTCAAATATATTCAAGCCCGGACTTGCCAGAGGGGAGATACAGCTTATTGGTGCTACCACAGTTGAGGAGTACCGCAAATATATAGAAAAAGACCCGGCTCTGGAGCGTCGGTTCCAGCCGGTAATGGTCAGCGAGCCTACCGAGTCACAGACCGCCGACATACTCCGTGGAGTAAAGCAAAGCTATGAAAGATTTCACAATGTATCCATCCCCGATGAGACTATACGCTCCGCAGTAAGCCTTTCGGTAAGATATATAAACGACAGGTTCCTCCCGGACAAGGCACTGGATATACTTGATGAAGCCGCTTCAAGGGTCAAGCTGCTGCGTGGCTCACAAATGAATAAGGAGCAGCCCGGGGATAAGGAAAAAGACAGCTGTGCCACTCTTGAACAGGCAGCCAGACGCTTTGCGGCAAAGCAGCTAAGCCGTGCCCCCCTGCCCATAACTCCCAACGATACAGCACAGGTGGTAGCCGACTGGACGGGAATACCTGTGAGCCGTATATCCAAGGATGAGGAGCAGCGTCTGCTGGAGCTTGAATCCACCCTGAAAAAGCGTATTATAGGGCAGGAAAAGGCGGTCAGTGCTGTGGCAAGGGCAATAAGACGCAGCAGGACGGGTCTTAAAGAGCAGTCAAAGCCCATAGGCTCTTTTCTGTTCATGGGTCCCACCGGCGTTGGAAAAACAGAGCTTTCAAAGGCTGTTTCCGAGGCGGTATTTGACAGCGAGAAAAACCTTATCAAAATAGATATGTCGGAATATATGGAAAAGCACGCCGTATCAAAGCTTATAGGTGCGCCTCCCGGATATGCGGGATATGACGATGGGAACCCCCTCACGGAAAGGATACGCCGCCGCCCATACAGCGTGATACTGTTTGACGAGATAGAAAAGGCGCATCCGGAGGTGCTCAATCTCCTGCTGCAAATACTGGAGGACGGGGTACTCACCGACTCCTGCGGCAAAAAAATAAGCTTCCGCAATACACTCATAATACTCACCTCCAACATCGGCTCACAGCATATGAATGACAGTGTACAGCTGGGATTTGGTGAGCATAACGAAGAGGACACGGAAAAGCGTGTAAGATCGGAGCTTAAAAAGCATATGAAGCCGGAGCTGATAAATCGTCTGGATGATGTGATAGTTTTCACCCCTTTAAAGCCGGAGCATATCACCGGTATAGTAATAAAGCTCCTCAATGAGCTTCACGGAAGGGCGCAGAGGATAGGTCTTGAACTGGAATTTTCGGAAGCGGTAGTGGAAAAGCTGTCCCGTTCGGAGGGGATAAACAAGTACGGGGCAAGGGTGCTGAAAAGAATGATAAGCAACAAAATTGAATCAGTGCTGTCACAGGGGGTGCTGGACGGCAGTATTCCAAAGGGCAGCCATGTGGAGATAGTCTGCCGTGAAGATGGCTTTGGTACCAGGGTCACTGTAGCTGCCGTGCAGCAGTGAGGACTTTTTAAAAAATGCGCATTGGTAGAATCATAAAGTTTACTTCTTTGGCTTTTTCCTTACAGACCAGCCAAAATCCCCCAGCTTGCGGCCCAGTGAAAAATATTCCCCGTGGGCGTATGCCATAAGTCCGCACTGCTGGAGATTCAGCTTGCCCTTGGAGCTTATGTATCTTTCGTCAATATCCACCCCCACAATTTCGGATATGAACATATCATGAGTACCCAGAGGCTTTATCTCTCTCACCAGGCATTCCAGGCTCACGGGACACTCCTCTATCAGGGGCGCATCCACCTTTTGTCCCTTTACGGGTGTGAATCCGCACCTTTTGAATTTGTCCACCTTTGCCCCCGATCTGACTCCGCAAAAGTCAGTGACCTTGCACATGGATGAGGTGGTAAGGTTTATGACAAACTCTCCCGAATCCCTGATAATGCTGTAGGAATGCCGCTCAGGGCGTACAGATATGTAGGTCATGGGGGGCTTGGTATTAATAATGCCTGTCCAGCCTATAGTGAGACAGGCAGGGGCTTCCACTGTTCCGCAGGAAACCAGTACCGGCGGTACAGGGGCAAGTATGGTCCCCCCGTTCCAGAATACTTTTGCCATTTTATCCGTTCCTTTCTTGCTCTCATATGATTTGATACTACATTATAATTATAAGCAATTTGTGAAGGGTTGTCAATACAACGGCTCTGATTTATAATTTTTAATTTGTAATTAATAATGCGTAATGCGCTTAAACTAATGCGTAATTCGTAATGCGTAATGCGTAATCAATTGTGTCGGCAAAGCCGACAATATCTAAAAGCAAAGCG
>CACZQG010000247.1 GCA_902783235.1 uncultured Ruminococcus sp. | reverse complement strand
GTATCTACGTTGGTTGCGGCGGCTGGATTTGAACCAACGACCTTCGGGTTATGAGCCCGACGAGCTACCTAACTGCTCCACACCGCGATTTATTTATGCACTGTAGTTTCAAGTACTTTAATATTATATCACATAATTAAGCGTTTGTCAATAGAAAAAATAAAAAAAATCATTTTTTTCACAAAAAGCATTTTATTCACAAAATTTTAATTTCCACTTGATTTTATTGGTACAAATATGGTATAATTAATATGATTGTGTTGATCACAATTACTTTCTCTCTTTATAAATAGTATATGCATTTTTTGTTATAATATTCAAAAATTCAATTATCGTTTTTGACAAATTTAATCATCCTACTATGTGCTATTCTTATATTTTCTTACAAACTTTAGTTAAATAAAAATAATATTTCAAAATAGCTTAGAGTTTTGCTGATATTTTACGTTTATATATATAGAGGGGAAAATAATCTCTTTCGGAGGAGAAAAGATGGAAAACGGTATAAGTAGCTACTGCCGTTTCCTCAATGGCGATGATGAAGGTATGGTAGAACTGATCCGTGACTATAAGGACGGTCTTATGTTATATATCGACAGCATCGTACATAATATTTCAGTATCTGAAGAACTGACCGAAGATACCTTTGTGAAAATAGCGGTAAAAAAACCACGCTATAAAGAAAAGTATTCATTTAAAGCATGGCTTTACGCCATTGGCAGGAATGTGGCAAAGGATCATCTTCGCAAATACGGCAATAACATATCTTATTATATTGATGAGGATATTGAAGATAACGAGGATCTGGAGCAGGAACATATCAAAAACGAAGAAAAGATCATGCTTCACCGTACTATGAAAAAGCTGAAATCGGAATATCAGCAGGTGCTGAGTCTGGTATACTTTGAGCAGCTTTCAAACGCCGAAGCAGCCGCAGTCATGCATAAATCAAAGCGACAGATCGAAAATCTCCTTTATTATGCTAAAAAAGCGTTGAGATCGGAACTTGAAGAGGGAGGATTTCAATATGAAGAGTTATGAGCAAATGGCGCAGAGCGTTCTCGCTCGGCGTGATAAAATATTAAGAGTCAAACAGCAAAAGAAGAATCAGTTCTTCAAATATGCTGCGAGAGTTTCATCAGCCTGTGCTGCGATCGCACTTTGTATCGGTGCCGTTGCTGTATGGAGCAATATAAAGGACACTCAGAAGGATCTTGATGAGCTTGTCCGTCCGGAGGATACGACTCGTACTACCGTTTCTCAGCCGGACAGTAATAACGGCAATAATAACGCAAATGATAACAACGCTGTTCAGGACAGCACGGAGGCTGTCACCCCCACCGAAAAAGTGATCGTAACATCCATTTCAAAGAATAAAGACGGAAAGAATGTAATAGTTACTACCGAGGTGGCAGTACCTGTCAATAGGAATTCATCTCAGCAGGACGGATCAACTCCCCTGCCGCCTGAATTTGTCTCCGGCAAAAACTCAGCTGTTACAGCTCCTGGCTTTATCGGACCACAGATGCTTGTAACAAAGAAAACGAGCACCGTCAAGCCTTCTGTCACCACTGTATCAAAGGCTCCTATCCATACCAATAACAGGAGCACCACAGCCAAGCCGAACAATACTCCCGTGATAAATACTACAACAAAAGCCAATTCACCCGATAATATACACACCGACCCACCCGTTCATACTACGGTAACACACAGTGCCGTAATGACCCATACGACTGTGGCTCATTCTCATGAAATGGCTACCACAATTATCGTTACAAAACCGGCTGCCACTAATCCACCCGATGCAGCAGTCACTACTCATGGGGATAAGGAATTACCGGCTGATATGCCGGCTGAGACCACACAGGCATCTCCTCAGCACGCACCTGGAAATAATGATGCATATGATATATACCGCTCCTTTGAACTGAACGGAAGGTATTTTAACTATATGAACGAAAATACGCATTCAGGTGAAGTGACCGATATGACTCTGTATTACTCAGGAACAGCTACATTCTATGATAATAATCATGATCAGATATCCAAGGAGATAGATATATACGCTTATCCCGGCAGCTATAGAGCCGTGGTATTCATAAGAGAGCAGTACCGCTATTCATGGTTTTCCATCAGCACACCCTTCCAGTAGCGGCTGTATCCGACACACAATGCCGGGCAATAGTCCGGCAAAGCATAGATAACACGTTAAAATGCACCCCCTGCTTTTTATTCTGCAGAGGGGTGCATTTTCTGTCATTCCTTTATATACTTGTGTCCATTTTTGGCAATCTTTAATTGCGGTAGCAATAGTTTGCTTTTATCTGAACCATAACCCAAGATCATCGCCCTTGTAAAGCTATAGCAGCATTCCCGGCTTTTGACTGCAATCATCGTACATAACAGAATAAAAAATGTCAGCCTTTTTTTGGCTGACATTTTTCGTATACATCAGACTACGCCTAAGCCAAATATAATACTTATCTCTCTTTCAGCAGCTCTTCGTGCTCATAACTGCCCAACGCATGAGAGTATGAGCGAAACTAAAAGTTTTTGCGGAGCTTTTTTCAAAAAGCGACCTTTTCAATTCTTTTAAGAAGATATTAGTATCAGCATAAGATCATGCCATAATACCGTCCTTCATTTTACGCACATATTCTCCCACATACTTTGGAGAATCCTTTCCGTGCTCTGCCATTATCTTTATAACAGCTGAGCCGACTATTGCTCCATCCGAAAGATCCGCCATTTTTTTTGCCTGTTCAGGAGTGGAAATACCAAAGCCTACAGCACATGGAGTATCTGTGTTCTCTCTTACCACCTGAACGATAGCACCGATATCTGTCTTTATCTCACTTCTTATTCCTGTTACTCCAAGGCTGGAAACTATGTATATAAAGCCCTGGGCTTCCCTGGCGATCATAGCTATCCTGTCATGTGAAGTAGGAGCTATAAGAGGTATCAAAGCCACTCCGTGCTTACGGGCAGTTGGAGCAAATTCTTCCTTTTCTTCGTAAGGAAGATCCGGGAGTATCACACCGTCAATACCACAGTCAGCACATTTAGCCATAAACCTGTCTGCATCATAGGAAAAGACCACATTTGCATAAGTCATGATAACGAGAGGGACCTTAACTGTTTCACGCAGCCTTTTCACCATATCAAATACCTTATCAGTAGTTATGCCGCCCTGCAATGCTCTTAGATTTGCTCCCTGTATAACAGGTCCTTCCGCAGTGGGATCTGAGAACGGTATACCCAGCTCTATAAGATCCGCACCATTTTTCTCAGCTTCTATTATTATCTGCTCAGTTGTCTCTATATCCGGATCTCCGCAGGTTATAAAGGGTATAAAGGCTTTTTTATTTTCAAATGCTAATTTTATCCTATTCATGAATATCCACCCCTCTGTATCTTGCTATCGCCGCACAGTCCTTATCTCCTCTGCCGGAGATAGTTATTATTATTATCTTATCCTTATCCATTTTCGGTGCCAGCTTCATGGCATATGCCACTGCATGAGCCGATTCGATCGCAGGTATTATACCCTCTGTTCGTGAAAGATACTCAAATGCATTAACTGCCTCGTCATCGGTAACAGGTACATATTCAGCTCTGCCTGTATCATGAAGATATGCGTGCTCCGGACCTATTCCGGGATAGTCAAGACCCGCGGATATTGAGTATACAGGTGCTATCTGACCATACTCATCCTGACAGAAATATGATTTCATCCCATGGAAAATACCCAGTCTGCCTGTATTTACAGTTGCTGCTGTTTCAAAGGTGTCGATCCCTCTTCCGGCAGCCTCACAGCCTATAAGCTTTACTCCGTCATCCTTGATGTAGTGATAAAAGCTTCCTATAGCATTGGATCCGCCTCCCACGCAAGCAATAACTGCATCGGGAAGCCTGCCCTCCTTTTCCAGTATCTGGGCTCTGGATTCTCTGGATATCACCGCCTGAAAATCACGTACTATAGTTGGAAATGGGTGCGGTCCCATTACCGATCCCAAGCAGTAGTGAGTGTCAGCGATCCTTGAAGTCCATTCTCTCATAGTCTCTGATACTGCATCCTTCAATGTTGCCGTACCTGACTTTACCGGTATAACATCAGCACCTAAAAGCTTCATTCTGTATACGTTGAGTGCCTGTCTTTTTGTGTCCTCTTCCCCCATGAATACTACACATTCCATATTCATAAGTGCAGCTGCGGTAGCTGTAGCAACACCGTGCTGACCGGCACCTGTTTCTGCAATAAGGCGTGTTTTACCCATTTTTTTGGCAAGAAGTGCCTGACCCAGAACGTTGTTTATCTTGTGTGAGCCTGTATGGTTCAGATCCTCTCGTTTTAGATATATTTTAGCACCGCCCAGCTCTCTTGAAAGCTTTTCAGCATAGTAAAGATTTGATGGTCTGTTAGCATACTCATTAAGAAGCTCAGTCAGCTCATCATTGAATTGTTTGTCATGCTTGTAAAATTCATAGGCTTTTTCCAGTTCTATGACAGCATTCATTAAAGTTTCGGGGATATACTGTCCGCCATGTATCCCGAATCGTCCTTTTTTCTCACTCATTTTTCTTACCTCCTGACTGCGTTTACAAATGCAGTCATTTTCTGTTTATCTTTATAGCCCACGGTTTCCAGACTGCTGCTCACATCCACAGCAAAAGGCTTATAGCTGCTTATAGCCTCAGATACATTATCCGGGTAAAGTCCCCCGGCAAGGAAAAAGGGTCTTTCCATTCCCTGTATCAGCTCATGGCGGAATGTCTTTCCCGAGCCTGCTCCGGAATCCAGTAATACATAATCAGCGGAGCTTTTTTTAGCAAGCTCTATGTCTGCCCCGGACTTTATTTTAAATGCCTTTATAATAGGAATACTTGTCTCTTTACGAAGCTCTGATATATACTCCTCATCTTCGCATCCGTGAAGCTGTACAGCACCTATTACGCCTTTATTTATCAGATCAAGTATAAGTTTCTTATCCGCATCCACAAATACCCCCACAGAGACCACCTCTTTATCAAGACGGGTGCGTAGCTCCGCAGCTTTTTCAGGGGTAACATATCTTTTGCTTCCAGGATAGAATATAAAACCGATATACTCAGGCTTCAATTCATTTGCATACTCTATATCAAGTGCGCTTTTCATTCCGCATAATTTTATCTTAGTCATGCTTTTCCTTTCAATTCAGCCAGCTTGGCTTTTTTGTTTTCCGCTCTCATAAGTGTCTCACCTATCAGTACAGCATTTACTCCGCCGCTGCGAAGAGCAGCTATATCCTCCGGAGTCTTAACACCGCTTTCGGATACAAAGATCACATCATCAGGTACTAAGCTGCGAAGTCTCAGGCTGTTCCCGGTATCAACTGTAAAGCTTTTCAGATCACGGTTGTTTACACCTATAAGATCAGCTCCTGCATTCTGAGCCGTGATTATTTCCTTTTCATCATGAGTCTCTACCAGTGCCGAAAGCCCAAGACTCCTGCATATACCTATGTACTCCTCCAGCTCCTCCTTTGAAAGTATAGAGCAGATAAGAAGCACTGCCTTAGCTCCCAGTACCCTGGCATGATATATCATGTACGGGTCAACAGTAAAATCCTTTCTGATGCAGGGAATGGATACCTCCTCGGCTATTTCCTTCAAGTAATCATCACTGCCAAGAAATCTTGACGGCTCGGTAAGCACGGATATACAGTCTGCACCTGCCGCTTCATAGCTTTTTGCAATATCTATATAAGGAAATTCCTCTGCTATTATACCTTTTGAAGGAGAAGCCTTTTTGCATTCACATATAAATGCAATATCATCCTTTTGAAGCGCCTTTCTGAAATCATTGTCAAGCCTGGGAAGGGATAATGCCATTGCCTTCATATCCTGTAAAGAGACCTTTTTCTTTTCTGCTTCCGTTCTTTCTCTTGCGGCTTCGGCTAAAATATCAAGTATATTCATAACGTCCCCTTAGCTCTTAGAAACAGCCTTTACAGTTTCCAGTGTCTTTAATGCTCTGCCGCTGTCAATAAGCTCTGCCGCAAGCTTTATACCATTGGAAATGGAATCGGCTTTTTCTCCGATATATAATGCTGCCCCCGCATTCATAAGAACCGCATTACGCTTATGTCCCTGCTTACCGCTGAGTATATCAGTAACTATCCGGGCATTCTCCTCGGGGGTGCCGCCTTTCAGATCCTCATGAGTACATCTTTCAAATCCGAACTGTTCCGGAGCTATCTGAGCCGTCTTGAACCAGCCGTTGGAAAATTCGGTAATAGTAGTAGGCGCAGCCATTGATATCTCATCCAGCTTATCCTGACCGTATACCACCATTCCCTTTTCTACTCCCAGATTCATAAGCACCTGAGCAAGAGGCTGTACCAATGCTTCATCATATACACCCAGCAGCTGTCTTTTGGGACTTGCAGGATTGGTAAGAGGTCCCAGTATATTAAATACTGTTCTGAATCCCAACTCCTTTCTGATAGAGCCTACATATTTCATTGACTTGTGGTATTTCTGTGCAAAAAAGAAACAAAATCCTGCCTGTTCAAGAAGCTCCCTGCACTTTTCAGGCTCAAGATCAATATTTACTCCCAATGCTTCCAGACAGTCTGCTGTACCGCATTTTGAGGAAGCAGCTCTGTTGCCGTGTTTTGCCACTTTGACTCCGCCTGATGCGACCACAAGTGCTGTAGTAGTGGAAATATTGAATGAGCCTGCATTGTCACCACCGGTACCCACTATTTCCAGCAGATCCATATCATTTTCAAATTTAGTGGCTTTATCTCTCATTGCCGCTGCACAGCCTGTTATCTCATCTATAGTTTCCATTGTGGCACTTTTGGTAGAAAGAGCTGATAAAAAAGCTGCATTCTGAGTAGGTGTGCTCTCCCCTCCCATTATTTCGGATATTACCTTGTAAGCTTCATCATAGGTAAGATCCTCCTTGTTTACTATCTTGATTATAGCTTCCTTTATCATATTATTTTCCTCCCAGAATAAAGTTTTTCAATATTGTTTTTCCATCCGGAGTCATTATGGACTCAGGGTGGAACTGCACTCCGTAAATAGGATATTCCCTGTGCTGTACAGCCATTATCTCACCATCATCTGTTTTTGCAGTCACTTTCAGACAGTCAGGCATAGTGCTTTCATCCGCTGCAAGAGAATGATATCTTGCCACAGGGATCTTTCTTTCCAGTGTCCTGAACAATAATGACTCATTGTCCACCTCCGCTATGGATTGCTTTCCGTGCATAAGCTCCTTTGCGTATGTGATCGTCGCACCGAATGCCGCACATATTCCCTGATGTCCAAGACATACTCCCAGTGTGGGTATCTTCTTTGAAAGTGTTTTTACAAGCTCTATTATAACACCTGCATTTTCAGGTCTTCCCGGTCCGGGGGAAATAATTATCCTGTGGGGAGACAGCTTTTCTATCTCCTCTATAGTCATCTCATCATTTCTTATTACCTTTATATCAGGTTCTATCTCTCCTACATACTGAAACAGGTTGTAGGAAAAGCTATCATAATTGTCTATCAGCAGTATCACAGATCATCTACCTCCTCTGCTGCCTTCAAGGCACTGACTACAGCTGCCGCCTTATTTATACACTCCTGAAATTCCTTTTCCGGAACAGAATCCGCTACGATACCTGCACCGCTTCTTATGAATACCTGTCCGTTTTTCCTGTAGGCAAGGCGAATAGCTATACAGGTGTCAAGATTTCCCGTAAAATCAATATATCCTATGGCACCGCCGTAAATGCCTCTCTTGTTGTTTTCCAGCTCTGCAATAAGCTGACAGGCTCTGATTTTAGGAGCACCGGAAAGGGTTCCTGCCGGAAGCACCGATGATACTGCATCAAGAGCATCACAGTCCTCTCTTATCTCTCCTTTTACAGTGGAGCCGATATGCATAACGTGGGAATACCTTTCGATACTGTGAAGCTTTTCAACCTCTACCGTACCGAATTTGCTTATCCTGCCAAGATCATTTCTGCCCAGATCCACCAGCATATTATGCTCTGCCAGTTCCTTTTTATCAGCTAAAAGATCAGCTTCAAGAGCCTTGTCTTCTGCCTCTGTCTTACCTCTGGGTCTTGTACCTGCCAATGGGAATGTATGGAGTACACCGTCCTCCAGCTTTACCAGGGTTTCCGGAGAAGCCGCCGCCACCTCTACATCCGTACCCGAAAAATACACCATATACGGTGAAGGGTTCAGCGTGCGGAGTATACGGTAGGTATTGAACAATGTTCCCTCAAAGGGTGCGCTCATTCTGTTTGAAAGCACTATCTGAAAAATATCTCCCTCATGGATATATTCTTTTGCCTTTTCCACCATGGAGCAATACCTGCTTTTGTCAAACATAGGCTTGACTTCATCCAGAAGTCTTGATCTGGGCTCTTTAGCCTTTTCCCCATTCCTTAGCAGTACTGCCATTTCCTCCAGCTCAGATACAGCATCACCATAATTATCATCCACATTGTCAAGCCTTATATTTTTTATAAGGATTATTCTCTGACGAAAGTTATCAAATGCTATTACCTTATCAAAAAGCATAAGGTCAACATCCTTAAAGCTGTCGGGATCCTCACCTTCAAAACGGACTGTGGGTTCACTGTAGCTTAAAAAGTCATAGGAAAAATATCCTACCAGTCCGCCGGTAAAGGATGGCATACCATCTATTTTGGGACTTCTGTAACCTGCCAGAAGCTTTCTTATCTCCCCTGCCGGATCATTGGTGTTGATCTCTCTGTCTCCCACCTTCATGCTGTCCTTTTCACAGGTTATTTCCATTACCGGGTCATAACCTAAAAAGGTATACCGTCCCCATTTTTCCTTTTCTGCTGCCGACTCAAGAATGAATGCATGATGGGATATTTTTTTAAGTATCGCCAATGCCTGGATAGGCGTACATATATCCGAAAGTATCTCCATTCTCACCGGAGCAATATCATATCTGCCTGTTTCTGCAATTTTTCTTATCTCCTCTTTTTCAGGAAAGATCTTCATAAAAAGCACCTCCAAAAACAAAAAAGTCCCTGACAGAATAGGATCATTCTGTCAGGGACGAATATACTTATCCGTGGTACCACCCTGTTTCGCAGATAAACTGCGCACTTTAAGCAGAGCACTATCATGCTCCCGACTACTAACGTAAGCCTTAACGTCGCAGAATACTCAGTATACATTGCATGAGCTGATGATTAAAAGTCTGCCATATTGCTGTCCTTTGCCGGATAACCGGCTTGAACTGCACCCCTGGCTGAGTCCTTTAACTGCGCTCCTGCACCCTGCAACCTTTGACTGCGCCCTCGGCGGTCCATTTGACGACTTGTTTTTTACCCGGATCACACCACCCCGAGCTCTCTGTGAAAGCATCATCGCCTTTATCTCCGCTTCAACGGTTTAAATCGTTATTATTTACTTGTTATATTTATTGTAACACAGAAAAACCGATTTGTCAAGTAGTTTTTTGATTTTTTTCTGAAAGACAGGTAGTTTTGTAATCGACTATTAATTGACATCTATTGTCGGATAATGTATAATATAAATGGAACGTACCATAAAACGGTAGGCGGTTTGCTCCCTGACCTTTCTTTTCTTACATAATATGAAAGGAGGAGCGATAGTTTATGAACAGCTATGTAACGTGGGCAGAACTTATCCAAGTGGGAATTTTCCTTACGGGGTTTGCATCACTCATAATATACATTGTTCTTCATAATAACAAAAAATAACCGCCCTGCTCTCACAATAGGACGGCTATTTTAAATAGCAAAACTTAGGGAGCGACCGCTTATCGGTGCGTTCCTCTTTTATATTATTATATATCATTTACGCTGATTTGTCAAGCAATTTTTAAGAAGCAGTTACCGACTGTATCATCTGCATGATAATGTCTCTCTGTGTTGCGGCTATATCCTTATCATTATTGGAAACGAGTATTCTCATACCCTCATACTTTCCAATTTTCTTTCCAAAATCGATAAAATAGTTGGAAGAAGCGCCATAGAAATCATCAGGATTTTCCGCAACGTAAGCCTTGAATTCGCCTATGTTCATTTCCTTTATCTTGTCCGACAGATTACCGATAGCGCTTTTCAGATCCTCAGAGGTTTCATATACCTGTGCATCCTGTACCCACACGGCGTTTTTGTAAACAGAATCGGAATAGCATGACCAACCGTCATTCAGCGCATAGTCTGACGGAAGCCTTATGCCCAGACCTGTTTCATGTCCCAGTGGCGTCACCGTATCGGAAAGTGCTGCCTCTGACTGAATAGTTTCCTCAGCAGCATCCACAGGTGTTCTGTCTGCTATGGATATATTGTTAAAATCCAATTTTTCAGGTTCGCTACTGCTGTCATTGCTGCCGCAGGCTGTAAACACCGCCGCAAAGGCAAATGCAGATATTAATGCCAAAAGCCTTGTTCTCATATTTTCCTCCTAAAATCTAAAGGGACAGAAGCCTGTCCCTTTGACGTATTTCAGTTATTATCAGCTGTTCTTCTTAGCCTCCAGCTCAGCAAGTGCATCCTTTCTTGAAAGGTTCACTCTTCCCTGTCTGTCGATCTCCACAACCTTTACTACTATCTCATCACCAATAGAAACAACGTCCTCAACTCTCTCAACTCTCTGCTTGTCCAGCTTGGAGATGTGTACAAGTCCGTCCTTTCCGGGAGCTATCTCAACAAATGCGCCGAAGTTCATTATACGGACTACCTTGCCCTTGTAGATAGCACCTACCTCGGGACCTGCTGCAATAGTGTGAACAATAGAGAGTGCCTTATTGCACTTGTCAAGGTCAATACCGGAAATGAATACATTACCGTCCTCATTTATATCTATCTTAACGTCACATTCAGCTGTGATCTTCTGGATGACCTTTCCGCCCTGACCGATAACCTCTCTGATCTTATCAACGTCTATCTTAGTCTGGAGCATTTTCGGTGCATATTTGTTTACTGTCTTTCTTGGCTCGGGAATTGCCTTGAGCATTATCTCGTCAAGAATGTAAAGTCTTGCTTTTCTTGTCTTTTCAAAAGCTTCCTTTATGATAGCAGGTGTAAGACCGTCTACCTTGATATCCACCTGTATAGCTGTGATACCCTTATGAGTACCGCCCACCTTGAAGTCCATATCGCCGAAGAAGTCTTCCAGACCCTGGATATCAACCATTGTCATAAACTCATCGCTGTCAGGCTTGGTTATAAGACCACAGGAAATACCTGCAACAGGTGCCTTAATGGGAACACCTGCATCCATCAGTGCAAGGGTTGATCCGCAGATAGAACCCTGGGATGTAGAACCGTTGGATGAAAGTACCTCTGATACCAGTCTCAATGCATAGGGGAATTCCTCAACAGGAGGGATAACAGGCTCCAAAGCTCTTTCAGCCAGTGCACCATGACCAATCTCACGTCTTCCCGGACCTCTGCTGGGCTTTGTCTCACCAACAGAGTATGAAGGGAAATTATAGTGATGCATATATCTCTTGGATTCTTCCTCATCAATACCGTCTATCTTCTGAGCTTCACTCACAGGTCCCAGTGTTGCGATAGTAAGCACCTGTGTCTGACCTCTTGTAAAGAGACCGGAACCGTGAACTCTGGGAAGTACACCTACCTCAGCTGCAAGAGGTCTTATCTCATCAATGCCTCTGCCGTCAACACGCTTACCCTCATAGAGCCAGTTTCTTACTATCTTCTTCTGGAGCTTATAGATACATTCATCTATCATCATTTCCTGCTCAGGGTACTTTTCATCAAATTCCTCATGAATAGCATCCTTTATGGGAGTAAGTCTTTCCTCACGAACATTCTTGTCATTTGTGTCCAGTGCAAACTTGACCTTTTCACCTGCAAACGCTTCAATAGCGTCAAACATTTCATGGTCAACCTCCTGGGACTCGAACTCGAATTTCTTCTTGCCGATCTGCTTCTGTATATCGCTGATGAAAGCAACGATTTTCTTGATCTCCTCATGACCTGTAAGGATAGCCTCCAGCATCTTGTCCTCAGGTACCTCATTAGCACCTGCCTCGATCATAACGATCTTTTCTGCTGAACCTGCAACTGTCAGAACAAGATCTGTCTTTGCTCTCTGCTCGAGTGTGGGGTTGAGAACGATCTCGCCGTCAACTAAGCCTACGCTGATACCTGCAATAGGACCATTCCAGGGAATATCTGATATAGAGATAGCAATAGCAGTAGCTATCATACCTGTGATCTCAGGGGAACAGTCAGGATCAACCGCCAGCACTGTCATTACAACAGATACATCGTTTCTCATATCCTTGGGGAACAAAGGACGGATAGGTCTGTCAACCATACGGGAGGTGAGTATAGCCTTTTCTGAGGGCTTACCCTCTCTCTTGGTGAATGATCCGGGGATCTTACCAACAGAGTAAAGTCTCTCCTCAAAGTCAACCGAAAGGGGGAAGAAATCCACACCTTCTCTGGGCTTATCACTTGCAGTAACATTAGCCATTACAACAGTTTCACCATAATGCACCCAGCAAGAGCCGTTGGAAAGCTCACAGGTCTTGCCTGTTTCAACCATCAGCTTTCTTCCTGCAAATGTGGTCTCAAAAGTTCTGTAATTTTCAAACATATTTTTTAGCCTCCGTGTTTTTCCGACAGCAGCTTTAGCAATAAACCATGATTTGGAGATCAGGACCTGCATTTTAAGCGGTAGACAGTAAATGAATCGGTAGACAGTAGTTAATACTCCTGAATATAACCATGCTTCCAAAGCATGGTTTAATGCTAAAACTCTCCGCTGTCATATAAAATTCTTTAGTTGTTTTAAAAGGCAGAACGGAAAATCCCGGACTGCCTTTTGAAAAACTTACTTTCTGATGCCGAGCTTTTCGATTATAGCACGGTATCTTTCGATGTCCTTCTTCTTCAGGTAGCCCAAAAGATTTCTTCTGTGACCTACCATTTTAAGAAGACCTCTTCTTGAATGATGATCCTTCTTGTGGATCTTCAGGTGTTCTGTAAGGTCATTGATCCTCTTTGTAAGAATAGCGATCTGTACCTCGGGAGAACCTGTATCATTCTCATGAGTTCTGTTAGCCTCGATAACGGCTGTCTTTTCTTCCTTCAAAAGCATTTTTTTCACCTCTTCATTTTTATTGCGCATAAACTTAGAAATGGGTAAGGCAATTCCCCTATGGGGCTATATCCCATATCCATGTAAATGGCTCAAAATTATTATACCACATTTTTTCAGGTTTGTAAAGGACTTTTTTTAAAAAAGCTCCGAAAAAAGCTCCGAAGCAAATACCCCGGAGCATTTACATCACATAATATTGCTCCCCCAATTAAAGATTGCCAAAAAGACGAAGGCAGAGAGGAAATTTATCAAGGAAG
>CACZQG010000246.1 GCA_902783235.1 uncultured Ruminococcus sp. | reverse complement strand
CTCATTGCGATGAGCGACCGAGGCTCTGCCTCTGGACACCGCAAGCCTTTGAAAAGGCTTGACCTAAACTTTTGTATTTAAGTAATACATAGTTTATTACAAATTGCTTACTAAAATTGATTTCCGTGATACCGATATATGTCTGATGGTGCAGCTGATGTGCAATTTTTGTGTGGGTATTGCATTAAAGGAAGATCGCCTCATACAGGAGCTTGTGCTCCGGTATGAGGCGATCCTTTTTTATCCGGTATTATCTGACTATCCTGCAGCATTTGCCGCATCTTTCTATCACGCCTTCCTTTTCCATATTAGACATTTCTCTGGAAAGGGCACTGCGATTGACTCCCAGATACTCGGCAAAGGCGGTTATTGTAAAGGGGAGACTGATCTGTCCGCTGCTGTCCTTTTGAAGAGTATCCATATACATGATTATTCTGTCACGGATGGTTCGCTGCCCCAGTATCCTTATGCGGTTACTTAAAAAAACGTTCTGCCGTGACAGCAGCTTTACAAGATTCAGAGAAAGCCGTAACTGATAGGAATGCTTAACATGGTCGGTGTCATAGATCACGCTGAAATCCAGAAATAGCACGGTTATATCCGTCATGGCACGAAGCTGTATGGGACTGCACTCTTCCCGGGCGCAGGCAAGGGATTCACCGATGAGCATTCCCTTTTCAAAGTTATTCATATTGATCTTGTGAAAATTCTCAGTGATAAAGGAGCCCTCTATGCTGCCTTCCAGGAGAAGTATACCATATCTGAAGGGCTGACCTGTATGCAGGATAAACTCATCCTTTCTGTACCTTTTGAGCTGCGCCTTCATGAATTTCAATGCATCCGGATATAGCTCTGGAGGGATATCCGAAAAAAGGCTGCTGCTTTGAACTACCTGCTTATAATGGTTCAGCTCCATGAGCTCTTTGATTTTTCCGCTGTCATAGGTCAAGTTCTATCATCTCTTCCATCATCTGATCTATCTCTGTCCTGATAAGCTGTATCTCATTGCATTTCTGATTCATAAGCTCGAAATCAGCACACACATCCTCGTGGGTCAGCTCCTCCTGTAAAGCCGCCAGCTTTTGCTCATTTTTGTCAATAAGGTCTTCAAGCTCCTTCATACGGCTTCGGCGTTTTGCTTCCTCGGCTCTCTGCTGCTTTGATTTGAAGGAACGTTCCTTTTTCTCCATGTACTCAGCCTTAGCTTTTTCGGCTTTGGCAGCCTCCAGGACTTCACGCTGCTCTTTATCACGTTTTTCTGTTACATTCAGGTAAAAGTCAAAGTTACCCTCAAACATTTCTGTGCCGTCCGAGCGTATTTCAAGTATCTTATCCGGTATCTTGTTCAGAAGATATCTGTCATGGCTTACGAATATGACAGTACCTTCAAATTCCGCAAGAGCCTCCTCTATAGCTTCCTTGGCTTCCAGATCCAGATGATTGGTGGGCTCGTCCAGAATAAGAACATTTCCCTTTTCCAGCATCATAAGTGCAAAGCATACCTTGGCTCTTTCGCCGCCGCTGACCACTCCTGTCTGCTTGAAAACATTTTCTCCTTTGATGCCTACACGTCCTAAAAGAGAACGCACATCAAGATCGGTAAGTATAGGGTAATGCTTGTGAAGCTCGTCTATAATGGTATTGTGAGGGTCCAGATTCCTGCTTTCCTGTTCAAAGTAGGATAGCTTGACGTTGGCTGCCCAGCGTACTCGTCCGTTGTGGGGAAGCATTCCCTGTAAAACCTTCAGGAAGGTAGATTTTCCTATACCGTTTTCCCCTATTATACCAAGCTTTTCCCCTCTTTTAAGCTCAAAGGTGATATGTTCTGCCAGTACTTTTTTTTCCGTTCCTTGTCCTACCGCAATATCTGTGTCCTTTACTTCAAGTATATCAAAGGGAGGTTCAAGCTTGTACTCAAATCTGATATTCGGGCGGTTGGTGACATCAATGGGCCGGTCTATTATCTCCATTTTTTCCAGCTGCTTTTCACGGCTTCGTGCAGAGGCGGCAGTGGAGGCTCTTGCTTTGTTTCTTGCCACATAGTCCTCCAGCCTGGCTATTTCCTTTTGCTGTGCTTCATATTCACGCTTACGGCGTTTAACATCCTCGGCTTTCAGCACGGTATAGGCGGAATAATTGCCCTTGTATCTGTGCAGCTGTCCCAGCTCTATTTCACAGATAGATGTTACCACCTTGTCAAGAAAGTATCTGTCGTGGGATACGATCAGCAATGCTCCCTTATAGTCCTTCAGATAATCCTCCAGCCACAGTACGGTTTTAAAATCCAGATGGTTTGTAGGTTCGTCCAGAATAAGAAGGTTAGGCTCTTCCAAAAGAAGCTTGGCTATGGCAAGGCGGGTCTTTTCACCGCCGCTGAATCCGCTTATTACACGGTCGTATTCAGATTCGGAAAATCCCATGCCGTTGAGTATGGTCCTGATGCGGACTTTTATATTATATCCCCCGTTGGATTCATAGTATGCTGCCAAACGGGAATATTCCTCGGATATTTCGGGAGCAATGTGGGCAGTGCTGTTCATTTCTCCCTCCAGCTCCTTCATTCTTTCCATGACCCGGTCAAGCTCGGAAAATACACCCTTCATTTCCTCAATTACAGTGTTGCTGCCGTCCAGACCGGACATCTGCTCCAGATAGCCCACAGATGTTCTGGAGGAAAGAGAGACTATGCCGTCACGCTCGGTAGTTCTGTCAGGCAGCTCCTTTCCTGTGAGTATACGCAAAAGGGTGGTCTTGCCGCAGCCGTTGACTCCCACTATGCCGATCCTGTCACGTTCGTCAACAGACAGGGAGATGTTTTTGAGTATTTGTCTTCCATTATAATATTTGTTTATATCAATAAGATCTGCAAGCATTTTTTACCTCTCCCATAAATTCATTTGTCTATTAGATTATACCATAATCGGAAGAAAAATGCAACGGATTTCTGAGGGCGGCATTAAGGCAACACCACACAAAGATTTTAATTGATCTTTGAGCGTTGTTGCCTATAACTTTTTCAAATAGCTTTCCTTACTATCAATTTTTTATCAGGTCCCGGTATAAGTTGTCAGTTGATGTCATTGAATGTCAGTTATAAATGTGGTATTATGGTAACATAGAAAAATAAAAAAACGGGATCGCAACAACGAGGTGATATTATGACAAGTAAAAGAGAACGGTTCTGCAAGGAATATATTACAGACAGAAATGCTGTACAAGCCGCTGTCAGAGCAGGATATGCTCCCGGAAATGCTGTAAGGCAGGCGGCTAAGCTTATGAATGACCCGGAGATCAGACGGCATATAAATGAAAAGCTCTTATTGGCTGATGCTGAAATGATGCGTGATGATAATGCCCGGATCCCTCAGTCGGTAATAATGTATGAGAAAAACTGCCGGGAGCTGGTGGGCGGCGGATATTCGGAATTCTGGAACTGCAAAAAAAGATACAGAGCGGTCAAGGGCTCGAGAGCTTCAAAAAAATCCAAAACATCGGCATTGAACCTTATAGTCAGGATGGTAAATTATCCCCTTTCAAATGCTCTGTGTGTCCGCCGGTACAGAAATACACTTCGTGACAGTATGTTCTCGGATCTGAAATGGGCGGTCCATCGGCTGCAGATGAACGATCAGTGGGAATTCTCCGTGTCACCCATGCAGATAGTATACAAGCCCACAGGTCAGAAAATACTTTTCAGAGGTCTTGATGATGGCATGAAGATAACATCTATCTCGGTTGACCATGGAGTGCTGAATTTTGTGTGGATAGAGGAAGCCTATGAGATCACCAATGAGGATGACTTTAATAAGCTGGATATGTCTATCCGTGGTGATCTGCCTGAGGGGTACTTCAAGCAGATCACCCTGACTTTTAATCCGTGGTCGGCTAATTCCTGGCTCAAAAGAAGATTCTTTGACAAACCATCTAAGGAGGTATTTACTCTTACCACAACATGGAAGTGTAATGAATGGCTGGGTGATGATGACAGGCAAATGTTTCTGGAAATGGAAAAGAATAATCCGAGACGTTACCGTATTGAGGGGGAGGGGGAATGGGGTATATCGGAAGGGCTTATTTACGAAAATGTGGAGATAAGGGAATTTGATGTGAATGAGCTCAGAAAAAGTCTTAAAGGAGCGTATGGACTGGATTTCGGTTATACCGATCCCAATGCTTTTATTTGTATGCTCATTGATGAAAAGCAGAAGGTCATATATATTTTTGATGAATTTTATAAAAAAGGTATGACCAATCTTATGATAGCGCAGGAAATAAAGAGAAAGGGCTACGGCTCGGAAAGGATAATATGTGACTGTGCAGAGCCTAAATCCATTGATGAGCTGTGCGATGAGGGCATTAAAGCATATCCCTCCGGCAAGGGACGGGATAGTGTAAATCATGGCATACAGCTGATACAGAATTATATGATAGTAGTTCTTCCACGGTGCAGGGAGTTTATAAAAGAAATAAGAAACTACAGCTGGGAAAGAAATAAGGAAGGGAGACTTACCGATAAACCGGAGCATGAGTTTTCTCATGGTATGGATGCCATGAGGTATGGAGTTACACGGGCAGTGCAGCCGGATACGTTCAGCTTTGATTGAAAAAAGTGTATGCCCGTTATGGGGAGGAGATGCAGGGTGATCCTGCCGCAGATGTTCTGAGCTTCATAGGTGATAGATGTAATTATCGCTTTGTGATCAAGGGGTATAACTTTTTGTTGAGATAATAAGAGTGTTGACAAATCAGGGGAAAGTGGTATAATAAAAGAAAAGGACGAAACGGCAGGTAAAGATTTGAAATACATCGGAAATATCGACTTAAATAAATTTCATGGTATTACTGAAAAGAAAATCATCACTGATGAAGTAATATTGACCAATAATAGAATTGATCATATTATAGAGCGAAGAGGACAAAGCTTTTATGATGAATATAATCAATATTTTCCCGAAATCATTTCTGATCCGGATTATATATTTAAAGATAAAAACGAGGATACTGCTATAGTTTCAAAAACTTTTGAACATAAAGGAAAAAGTGTTAATTTGGTATTGAAACTTGCAGTTGAAGGTGATGACCTGAAGTATAAAAATTCAATTATTACAGCAGTTTGCGAGAATAATAAACGCTTTAGTCAGCGATTAAGAAATAATGAACCTACATATAAAAAGTATTGACATTATCGAATGAATATGATATAATAACAGTACGATAATATTATTAGATATTTGAGGTGGTAAATTTCGTAGCGACCACACGCCGATGGTTTGACAGGGTTTATCCCGAGAGATGCAGGAGAATGCTACG
>CACZQG010000245.1 GCA_902783235.1 uncultured Ruminococcus sp. | reverse complement strand
TCGTGCTTTCAGCTGCAATTACAGTGGAAGTATGAGCGAAACTAAAAGCTTTTGCCAAGCTTTTCTCGAAAAGCGTCCTTTTCATTTCTTTTGATCAATTAAAAAAAGAGCTGACCGTTTTTATCCGGTCAGCCTTTTGCCGTTTATGAAAGCTTATTCCTCATCAGCTTGTTCTGTATCCTCATCTTCATTTTCTATAAGATTTGTATATCCTATAGTGTCGCCATTGACTGTATAGCTTACCATATCTGTAAGCAGGCTGTTTCCGTAGATATCATCAAAGCTGAATCCGTATAAATATATTCCATCCGGGAGCTGCTGATAGTAAATGGTGCTGTCACCGTCATATTTGAATTTATCGCCGTCAACTGTTACCATATTATCACTGCTATCCTCAACTGATGCAACATAGTAAAGAGGTATTATCTCATCGCCTTCTTTAAGCTGGATAGTATCTCTTGCGGCTTCACCGGATTCACTGATACCATCCCATACGCCAACGATCTCAGCCTGTGAGCTGGCAAAATCATATTTGATACGCAGATTTGTCTCAGCGCCGTTAAGCTTTATGGGAGATGTGTATATTGCAAAATCATCGTTTCTTTCAATGGGGTATACAGACAGGAACTGACCGTCTCCGAGACAGAACCATGTGCCGTCGAATTTGTCATTTACATAGCCGTTGTCCCAATCCATTTCAATGCAGTCGTTGGAATATCCCAGCAGCAGTAATGCGTTTGATTCTTCATCGTATAGCTGGAGTACACCCTGAGCATCCTTTGTATATTTAAGCGATTCCTCTGTAAGAGTACAATTATATGTACCGTCCTCATTAAGCATAGGAGGCTCCATAAATTTTATGAGCTGGCTTTCCGATTCCGAGATGTTATCGGCATAGTCCAGATCTGCATTTGCTGTTGACTGGTCAAAAAAGGGCTTGTCGTCAAAGCCTGACATATCGCCGTTAGTGGATATAGCGTATATAAGCTTGTTTATAAACGCCATGTAGTAGGTGCTTACAGCCACATTATTGAATTCCTTCAGCTCAGAGCTGCCATCGTATATGCCATATGGATAGTAGGTGGAAAGACCGCAGGCATCAGCGTGGTTGGTTCCGCTGACACTGTATACTACCGCATTGCTTATAGCTGTTCTTACCTCCTCGCCGCTGTCGGAAAGATTATCTGAGGCAGTGATAAGTGCGGACAGATCTATCATATTGGTATAGCCTTCATTTTTATTGTTTCCGCCGAAGTTCTCGGCATATTCCGCATTTCTTATAAGCTCTACCATATTTGTCATGTCATCGGTCTTCTCATATATCTGCTTGAAGTGCTCATTTATGCTGTTTTGTACATCTTCTATGAGAGAAAGATCTATAACGGAAAGAGTGGAATTTTCACCTCTTCCTATTTCTTCACAGCCTGATAAATAGCTGTCACATATGGTGGTACCCAAGTCTGAACCATCAGCCTCGGGGGAGGTGGTGAGAAATTCTCCTATAGCCTTGTAATCCCATCCGCAGCCCGGCTCTGTTTCCTGAGAGCCTACCATGAAGTCAGCGTGCTGTGAAAGCATTGCAGCGGATTCCACGGTACTCATAAGGCAGGCATCGAATCCTATAAGTGCAAATTTATTATCATTTCCCGTAACGGCTGACAAAGCCGTGTGGATCTCATTCAAAGACAGGCTGTCCTTGTTGCCCTCATTATCCTTTACAGTATCATCAAAGCATACACCGGCAACACTTCCGCCGCCGTGATCCCAGAGTATCAGGGCGTTTTTTGATGCCTTGTATTTTTCGGTACCCCATTTGAGAAAATCCTCCAGCTGTGCTTCATCTCCCATGCTTGCCTTGTCGATCTCCTCTATCTTATCCAGTCCGCCCCCTGTGATCTCATAGCGTGCCAGCTTGTCTGCGGGGACATCATGAGCTTGCCAGCTGTCTGAGCCGCCTGTCTGTACGATGAATCTTACATTTTCTCCGCAATCGGATTCTATCATTTCTGTCATGTCCAAGGATGCAGAGCCGTAATTGCTTTCCAGGTCAGAGCCGCAAAGGTAAACAAACACGTTCCATGTGTTATCCTCCTCTGATACCTCCACCTCAGCATCAACATCGGTATCCTGATCGTTTGTATTGCTGTTTTCAGCCGAAGAACCGCTGCTGCCGGAGGAGGAACTGCTGTCATTACAGCCCACAGGCACTGCTGCCATAGATAATGCCAGGAGTGCGGCAATTATTTTTTTCTTCATATATTACCTCCATAATGTACAAAACGGCATGACCATAAAAGATCACGCCGCTTTTTAATTTTGAATTTACAGTAAAGGTTAAGGCAACACCGCACAAAGACCGCTTGGAAGCTTTGCACGTCATCTGCTTGCAGATTTCCCGTTATCTTGCACAAAATCTCTTTG
>CACZQG010000244.1 GCA_902783235.1 uncultured Ruminococcus sp. | reverse complement strand
TCAAAAAAGGCAATTCCAAATGCTATTACACTTTATAGCTGCTCTTCGTGCTTAAAACTGCCTAACGCATAAAAGTATGAGCGAAAGTAAAAGTTTTTGCGGAGCTTTTTTCAAAAAGCGACCCTCAGCAACTTTTCGGCGTCATAATTGAAAATTATGACCCTGAAAAGAGCTTGCGGGGTGAAGGGGCTGCGCCCCTGATGATTTCGCTGAAAGCGAAACAAAGCGTTCAAGCGCTCCGCAAGGGGTGAATTTCAAAACAGTCCTAAGACTGTTTTGAAAGAGGGGGAGCCCTGCAAGTGAGGGCGCCCCCTGACAAAACTATCAGATAGACATTAAATGAAAATGCCAAATCTGAAAGATTTGGATAGAAATGCCAATGCAAGGCTGAGAGTGTCCCCGATAATATTTCCGATCAGGAAATCAGCCGGAAAATCAGATAGAATAATCAGTTTTTCTTGCAATACCCGACTTAACAGCCGCTTCAGCAACTGCTTTAGCCACAGCCCTGGGGATATTTCTGTCAAAGGGGTCGGGAAGGATGCTGTCGGGAGTAAGCTTATCATCCGGCACGCTGCCTGCAATAGCGTATGCTGCCGCCAGCTTCATCTCCTCGTTTATATCCTTTGCCCTGCAAGCCAGTGCTCCCTTGAATACGCCGGGGAAAGCCACCACGTTATTTATCTGATTGGGGAAATCACTTCTTCCGGTACCCACGATATAAGCCCCTGCCGCCTTTGCTTCATCGGGCATTATTTCCGGAGTAGGATTTGCCATAGCGAATATAACAGGCTTTTCAGCCATAGATCTTACCATTTCGGCAGTAACAAGACCGGGCTTTGACACACCTATAAACGCATCTGCGCCCTTCATTGCCTCAGCCAGACCGCCCTTGAGCTTATTCTTATTGGTCACCTTTGCCAGCTCGTAATGAGCAGGGTTAGTGAATTCATCCCCATCGCAAATGATACCGTTTATATCCACAAGGATAATATTGCCGATACCCAGTGTAAGGAACTGCTTGGCTATAGCGCATCCTGCCGCACCTGCCCCGTTGATAACAAGGGTCATGTCCTGTATTTTTTTACCTGTTGTCTTGGCGGCGTTTATCATTGCCGCACTTGCAACTATAGCCGTACCGTGCTGATCGTCATGGAACACAGGTATATCAACTATCTCCTTGAGCCTTCTTTCTATCTCAAAGCATCTTGGGGCTGATATATCCTCAAGGTTGATACCGCCGAAGCTTTTGGATATAAGAGCTATAGCTTTGACTATCTCATCCGTGTCCTTGGAATCCACGCATACGGGGAAAGCGTCCACATCGGCAAACTCCTTGAAAAGGGCGCACTTGCCCTCCATTACAGGCATTGCCGCCTCGGGGCCTATATCTCCCAGACCCAGAACGGCTGTACCATCGGTGATGACTGCTACAAGGTTGTGCTTTCTTGTCAGCTCATAGGCAAGCTCCTTGTTTTTTTCGATCTCCAGACAAGGTCTTGCTACGCCCGGAGTATAAGCATTAGAAAGCTCCTCACGGCTGTTTATGGGAGTACGGGAGATTATTTCTATCTTACCCTGCCATTCCCTGTGCTTTTGAAGAGATGATTCCATTATGTCCATTTATATCACTTTCCTTTTTTATATTTATTGTCAAAACAGTCTGACGGCTATTTTTTATTTGTAAGCCTTATTATCCTGTCCAGATTTTCCTTTGAGGTGGTATATTTTCCCAGATGAGTAGGTACGGAATTATAGAGTCCGTGAAAATCCGAGCCGCCGGTCACAATAAGTCCGTATTTTTCCGCAATATCCAGAAGCTCCTTCTGCTGTCCTTCGTTAGCGGTATAGTGAAACACCTCCACTCCATCCAGCTTACCTGATTTTGCCAGTTCGTCAAGAAGCTCCATGCTGTCATAGAGTATAGGGTGAGCCATAACAGCTGCTCCCCGGGCAGAGTGGATAAGATCAAGAACAAAATTCACGTCGGGGTATTCACGCTCCACAAGACAAGTCCCCGATTCCAGATTAAAAAACTCATGGTCAAGCTCCCCGTAAAACTCCAGAGCATAGCCGTATTCTATAAGAGCCCTCATGATATGCACCTTGAAAATACTCTTGCTGCCTGTACAGTGTCTGAGTACACTTTCCGGGGTAATGGGAAATCTTTCCATAACCTTTTCTATCATTTCCTTTGAACAGGCTTTGCGTATCTCGCAGCATTTGGAGCAGAGTATTTCCAGTCTGTCAGGCTTTTTCGGAGCATAGCACAGGATATGTACTTTTCTGTTGCGTTTTTTATCCCAGGCAGACATTTCCACGCCCTGTATTATCTTGACTCCATGACGTTCTCCCAGTATAGAAGCCCTTGAAAAGGATGACAGGGTATCGTGGTCGGTTATAGACATAAAATCTATTCCCAGCCTTTTAGCCTGTATGATTGTATCCTCTATTCCCAGGGAGCCATCCGACAATGTAGTATGACAGTGCAGATCGCAGATCATAGATCCCACGCCTCCGTTTCATCATAAATTTTCCGCTGTAAATCATCCATACAGCTGTATTGCCTTAATTATATCATAAATCAAAATGAAATTCAAGAGATTCGGGAAAAACTTTTTAGTTCACCCCGCTTTCTGAAGAAAGCTTGGCAAAGACTTTTAGTTTCGCTCATAGGTTCAGAGTAATTGCAGTTTTAAGCTCGAAGAGCAGCTAAAAGCAAGAATAGTTTTATGCTTTTAGATTTATTTTTGCGGAAACACGCAAAACCCGACCCGTGGAATGGGTCGGTTTTTTTAGTTTAAGAGTGTTTTTAAAGCTTAATAATAAGCATATAGCTGCTCTTCGAGCTCACCACTGCCGAACGCATGAGAGTACGAGCGAAACGCAATCTAATTCACGCTTTATAGCTGCTCTTCGAGCTCACCACTGCCGAACACAAGAGAGTATGAGCGAAACTAAAAGTTTTTGCAGAGCTTTTTTCAAAAAGCGACC
>CACZQG010000243.1 GCA_902783235.1 uncultured Ruminococcus sp. | reverse complement strand
TTTCTTCTTGTAGGTGCTGTCTCGGAATCTAACAATTATCCCCTTATCAGCCATAGAATTATCTATATACCCGTTCTCGCATTCGCTCATTGAATCCGACCTGTCATTTACAGTATCAAATACCATTTGGAAATCATCGCTGCCAAGTACCATAGACAGTTCAAGTATTATATTTGTACGCATAAAAAACGCCCCTTTTGTAATAATTTATTACAATTAGGTTTTGGCTTTTTTACCTTATTATTGAGAATTATCGGGACTTCTGAGCTGTTTCTCTATGTTCGCTGATTTTTAGTGGGCGGTTTTTATATGTCGCCTTTCAAATAATTTTCAATATGCTTTAATGCGTTATTTTCTTCATCCGGTATCAGTTCGTCCAAATATGCATTTGCATAATAGGCTCTTAAAAGGTTGGGAATACGGCGAATCCCCCATTTACGAGGTATAGTGATTGGATTGACAAATATCTCGTCAAGGTCACGCAAAGATTTTCTGAACTCGTCTTTATCCACGCCATAGAGCGAAGCATATGCTTTTGCGATACTGCGTTTTTGATTGATGATCTCAAGAGCGTAAAGCAGCCTGTCTTCTTTTTCTCTCCTAAAGCCGTATGAGGTGACTATCCCACTTGCAGTTTCAAACGTGAAGTAGTCGCCTTTACGCAGTATTTTATTGGTGTATTTATTTATTATCCGCTCTGAAAAGAATGTTGATAGTATATTGCCGCATGGTATGGTAGGCGTAGGCTTTTCCAACTCTTCAAATAGCTCTTGGATGGTAAGATTTTCGAGCAAAGTATAAGGTATCTTTTTCGACATAGCATAAAGTTTTGAATACTTGCATTGTACCTCTAAGCGTATTACATCAAAGGCAGAGCTTCTATTGTCATAATAAGGGTGATTTTCTGTGATTGCCTTGTACTTCCAGTAATAATTGATGACCACAGACTTGCTTTTAAGGTAAAAGCTGTTTTTATTTGTAACTTTCCTGTGAGAAGTATAATCATACATCTCATATTCTTTAAAATGAGACGGAATGTTGCCTCTCTTTATAAGGTTTATCATTTGTTTCGGTGAACAGGGCATTCCCATTTCCCTTAGATCAATATTAAGGCAGTAGTCGACACGATTTACTGACCAATACTTCATTTCTAATAATAGAGGGGAGATTTTTCTTGCCTCATTGTTGAAGATTGTTTCTATCCTTTGTATATCAACATTTTGTGCGGCACTTATGTAATTACATTCCAATATTGCCTTTGGATTTATGACTGCAGTAACACGAAATACCTTATATCCTTGATTTGTGCTGTGTGATGCAGTTTGCCAAGTAATGCCTTTGATTTTTTCATTTACAAATCTCCAACCTATTATTTGTTTATTATTTTTATTTTCGATTGGAGTGAGCTTGAAGTATTTGTTTGTATTTAAGTATCGCAAAAAGTCATTGTGTATATCATTATAATCATCAAAGTTCATCTTCAGTGATATTGAAAAGGTATGAAACCCCATTGACGTATTATCCATAATCAACACCTCATATTCCATTTTGTAGTTTAAGGGACTAATATATTATTAGTAATATATTTTTATTTATATATATTTATATTCTATTGTAGTGATTAATACATATGGTAGAATAATATTATGATTATTAAAAATGAGTATAGATGATTTATTATATTATTTATTAATATATCAAATTGATTAGTATTAGAAGATGTTATATGTGATAATATAAGAATAGATTATAATGAATACCATTAGTAGAGTTATATACAACTACATATCATTGGATAGTATAAAAAAAGAGTGCTCTGCATTACACAGAACACCCTATTGAACTATTTAAGCACTTATCATATCCAAAAACTGATTTTCTGTAAGAACAGGTATTCCCAGTTCCTTAGCCTTAGTGAGTTTACTTCCGGGCTTGTCACCACAAATAAGGTAGCTTGTTTTCTTGGTAACAGAGCTGCCTGCTGTAGCCCCGAGACTTACGATCTTGCTGTTGATGCTGTCGCGGGTAAAGTTTTCAAGCTTTCCCGTAGCAACTATGGTACAGCCTACGAATGGATTGTTTGTATTTTTCATCTTTACATCAGTTCCTTTCTTGAAGTTGAATTCCTTTTGCAACGCTCCGAACAGTTCTCTGTTCTCGGCACTCTTAAACCACTCATGGATATTGTGGCTGAGTATCTCTCCGAAGTCGGGTAAGACGGTGAAGTCGAATCCCGTTACAGCAGCCTTTTCAAATTCTTTCAAACTTCCTTTGAAATGGTCATCAAGTGCTCTGCTTGCAGTTCTGCCTATCATGGGAATATCCATAGCCACAAGGTAACGGACAAAGGTGGTCTCTCTGCTTTTAGCGACAGACTTCTGAATGTTCTGATAAGACCTCTCGCCGAAGCCTTCCATAGCAACAATTTCATCATGATAGCGGTCAAGGTGATAGAAGTCCTTGAATGTTTTAAGATAGCCTCGCTCTATAAATTTTTCAATGGTAGCTTCCGACATACCCGTTATATCCATTGCCTTTTTACAAGCGAAGTGTACGAATTTCCGTATTATCTGATTTCCGCAATCGGGTGAATCACAGTGCAGGGTCTCAACTATACGACCGTTACTGCCTTTTCGGGAGAATATCCTTGTGGGACTGTTACAGCAGGGGCACTTCTTAGGTATCAGCTTGCTATCAAAATGTCCTCGGTCAAGGTTTTCCTCAATGTGGGGGATTATCATATTCCTTTTAGACACCAGTATCCTACAGCCAACAAACAGTTCCAAATCTTTTATGAATGACAGGTTATGAAGAGTGGCTCTCGATACTGTACAATTGTCTATCTTCACAGGGTCGAATAGTGCAACAGGAGTTATCTCACCGTTTCTGCTCGGTTCCCATTCAATAGAACGGAACACGGTCTCAAAGGTGTCGTCCTCAAACTTGAAAGCGATACCGTCTTTATAGTGATGACCTGTTCTTCCGAGACTTTTTGAGTAGGAAAAACTGTCATAGCGTAACACGATACCGTCAATTGGAAGATGCTCTGTCTCAGCAGTCTTTCTCAGCCTTTGGATATTTCTTTCGATAACGGACAGCGTTGTTCCTTTAGGAAGTGTCATAAACGGACATACGTCAAAGCCGTAACCGTATAGAGTGTTTAGCAGATGACCTCTGCGGTCAGAGTTCTGACCCTCAATAACATTGAAAGCGTAGAAACTTATCCTACGCTTTTTACATTCCCTCGGGTCAAGTAATCTTATTGAACCCGAAGCAAGATTTCTTGCTGTTCCGACATCTTCATTATTGAGATATTCAAAATCATCTGTCTTTATCAGACCTTCACCTGTTATGACGAGCCTTTGCTTGTAGGGTATCTTTAGCGGAACATTTAAAAGTGCAGGGATATTGTGCGTGATGTCCTCGCCGTTATCTCCGTCACCTCTGGTCGAAGCTTCGGTGAGTACACCGTTTTCATAGCACAGCTTTATTGTCAGACCGTCAAGCTTCAGCATCAGAAGTGATTCTGCTTTCTCCGACATGGTTTGCAAGTCCTCTGCTTGTTTTGTCTTATCCATACTAAGCAAAGGTATATTATGGCGGACTTTTGACAGCTTGCTTACGGGAGTATATCCTACCGTTTGTGTCGGTGAGTTCGCATATATGATGCCCGTCTTACCCTCCAATGTTTTTAACTCGTCATAAAGCCTGTCGTAAACCGCATCGGAAACGCTCGGTTTTGCCATGTTGTAATACTCATTCCTGTACTTGTTGAGCCTTGTCACAAGCTCAGATATTCGTTTTCCTATAGTCTTATCCATTTTCTCAGCTCCTTGATTTCTAATAGTAAGCCCCCGAACGCAGATGCATCCGAGGGCTATATATCATTTTTCCACTTTTCCGTATACATCATCAACGTAATAGTAGCCATTAAAACAGTTGAAGATAGCGGTACACCTAACACCGTTGTATTCCGCAAGGAACAGGTTTTCACCTATCTTCTTGATTATCTCGGCTGTACCCAGTACGCTTCTGTCATGCTCTCTGTCT
>CACZQG010000242.1 GCA_902783235.1 uncultured Ruminococcus sp. | reverse complement strand
GGCTCAATGTTATCATGATCCGGGACATAAACATTACTATTATTCAAGTTCCGAGAGTTATTGGAATATCTTTCATCATTAATACTATGCAGAGCATCATTATCAACATTAATGGATGAATCCAGGTCATTCTTCCACTCATCAACATTGATGTTGATACCCAGTTTATCGTTGATAAACTCCAGCATTTTAATTAATGATGCCGTATCAGCCTTCAATACATTCAGCACAAAGCTTTTTACCGGAGAATTATTTCCTTCGGATAATCTGCTGAAAAAGCCTGCGGATGCGTTTGCTTGCTTCATGTCCTCTTCGGTAAGGTCTTTATCATTATTGATCACCTTACCCAGCGCATTCATATGCTTCTTAAAATCATTAGATACCACATCAGAACCGGTAAGCCTATCGAGCTCCTGATATTGCTCATCGGTAAAATGACCGTTTACAGTATCAAATACCTGCTTCTCATCATTAGTAAACCCCTGACCGTTATTAACCTTGTTTTTCCATTCATTTAATGTCATATCAATTCTCCTTGAAATCAAAGTAAATGCCTTGAAAACCGTATGCCTGCCATAAAGACGGCGGGGATGCTTCAAGCACTTCTATAATATATACCCTCCGAATGTATACACGGTTGCATAAAACATTAATTTTTACGAATTGCTCATTACGACAGTTTTTTTATTACCATTACGAGTTCTTTTAGCATTAGTGTTATTATTTTGTAAGTCATTTATTCCATTCGGAACACTGTTTCTGAATATACCATTTGAACCAATATTACGCTCTACATTAAAAATACGCAGTTGACTGTATACACCCTTGAGATCTTTTCCTGAAACATTCGCTGCAATCTCATCCATCGTCTTATCCTTGATCATATTCTTGAAAAGCTCATTTTCCTTCATGGTTATCACATCGTTGTTAAAGGTATTTTTATTGATCTTTTCCAAATACCCATCATAAAGATCCTGACGGCTATCCTCTTCTTCAGCTGCAGCTTTAGCATTCTTGCCTTTTGGTTCCAACTCCTTATTCACTTGGGTCTGTATTTGGTTATCCCATGCTGCTACGACAAATAGTTCCGCCATAGAGTTAACAAAATTTTCTTTGTTTTTTTCCTTAACTGCATCATTTACCTTTTTTTGTGCATCAGACAGCATTGTATTAAAGTCCAGTAAATAGTTTTTCTTCTGCTTCTCAAAAAGACTTTTTGAGTGTTCTAATTGCTCATTGAGCGGTTCATAATCATTAACATTAATGGTTATTTTATTTGATAGGTTTCTATAAGATTCCTTTGCAAAATTATTAAGCTCTATGGAAAGTGCCTTACGTTTTGAGCCGTTTTTCCAGAAGCCGCCATTTTGCATAACGATCTTATGCTCGTACTGATGTGAATACTTGCACACCTTTTCAAGCGCATCATTCATTTCTCTCGGAGTTGAATTATGATCCATCTCACTGAGTTTTTTAAGACTGTACTTCATTCTTTCAAATTCAATTGAGTTATCTTTCTTTGCGGCGGCAAGTGCTTCAAGACGTACATACTTTTCCTTCGCCTGACGAGTAACATTATCAAATTCTGATGAGTACTTCTTATTATCATTTTTTGACTTTTTAAACATAGCATACAGCTTGGATTTATTTCCTATTACTGCATTTTCCGGGTCTTTAGCATTATCTGCGATACCATAGTCAATGGACAATTTGGCATTGATACGACCGTTTCCTACAGCAAGCTTGTTATTTCTCTCAGTCAGCGAAAGACCGTCATAGGAATTGTTCTTATAAGCCTGTTCGCATTCCTTAAACTGAACATCAATAAGCTTATCTTCGTTTTTGTGAAGATTATTGATATCCGATGTCAGACCTGCAATAGCATCAAGTTTTTTAAGGAACGGAGAATCTAATACCACGTTTATGGCAATGGCTCTACTTGCGTTATTATCCTCTTTGATCAGATCATATTTTTTATCTACAGCAAGCTTGCCGCGTCTGATATCGAAAGCTGTCTGATCAATAAGATCACCATATGAAACTGTATGCTCCATTTTAACATTTACGTATTCTTTAAGGAAATCGTCAAAAATAGGATTCTTAGGTATATTCTTCATATTGTCACATTGTACTATAGATTTCTGGTATTCATCCCATTCTTCCTTTTCTTCCATTGTATACTCAGCCTGCTCATCATTATAGGTCTTGGGCATTCTGGATTCAATGTTGATATACTCATGGACAAATTTCTTGTAATTCCCGGTTACCCTTGCTTCATCCTCCAACTCCTTCATGTATTCAACAGGGGTTTCCCTACGCTTCTTTTCTATCAGCTCGTCATATTCCTTATTCATTTCTACTGCTTCATTTACTTCACCGCAAGCCTGATGAAAAGCTCCCTTAGAACGATTTACAAAGTTCATAACAGACCCGATTGTTTTATTCTTAGAATCCTTGTACTTTTCTACAAATCCAACTATTTTATCAGCTACTTCCTTTTTATCCTTGGAAGTAACCACATATTTGTTCATTACATCACATTTCAGCTTTACAAGATCACTTTTGAAATCTATAAGATCAGCTTTTTCTTCCTTAGAGCCAAATTTTCCAATTGATCTTACTCTTTCATCAATAGCCCCCAGGCTTCCCATTATAGCCAGTTCCTTCGCACCCCAGCCATGATCTATGCCTATCTTTTCACCTCTTATGTATCCAATACCGGAGATTATACCCCTATGTTCATTCGGACCCTGATGGTAGTTGAAGCGCATATTGTTGCCCAATGTACTTTGGAATCTTCGTACTGATGGAGCATTATTTTTCACGGGAGCATCTTCCGCTCCTACATCATCGTAAGTCCTAATCCTATCATAGCCTTTAAGGGCAGCCGTATGAGCCTTATCCAGCTGCTTCAGATAATTCTTTTCATTATCCTCATTCCAGCCTTGTTTTTCATATTTTTGTTTCAGATACTCGACTTTCAGCTCATTGAAAGCATTATGCTCAACTGTCATAAACTCTTTAAAGAATGATTCACCCTGATCCTTTTGATAACTTTTTACACTATGGGTATTGAAGTTACCTGAGTTAACAATATGAGTCATAAGCGTACTAATGCAGGGATTTTCAAGGTTTGCCTGAAGAAAATTACCCTTTTGATAATCATTTATAAAAGCTCTGTCATTATAGTATTGCTTTAACCAGGGATCTTTTGTGCTATTAGCAGCATCAACACATGCTGATTTCAGATCACTCATGACCTCTTTTCCTTTTTTAATCCCCTCCTCTGAGTTGAATGCACAGTTGGATGCAACATTAAATTGACTGCCCGCCCACCCATATGTACATTTATGCTTAGCATCATATCCATATGACCGGGCTGCATAATTCTTATTATACTCCTCGAAATTGTCATCTGCATTTTCTTCGTCATCTGATATATTACCAAGACTAAGCGGTTCATTATACTCATTTAAATTACGTGATCTGGCTCTGATAAATTTATCAGGTATCTCTCCTGCTATAGTTGTATAAGTTTGAGAATAATACCCTATCTCAAATGCCGGATTTTCCCATAAGAATTTTGTATCCTTGGGAAGCTTTTTATACTGAGGGATCCCATTTATGACCTGAACTCCATCTTCATTGACAACCACATTTGCTTCTGTTTTGTTAACCTTATTAGGTTCAGACACAGGTTCAACTTTTTGTTCGTCAGTATTATTGACAGCATCAGCATTAATCTCATTTACCGAAGTCTGAACATCAACCGCATTGGTCTCAGCCTTATCATTAGTATTGACATCTATACTATCCGCATTATTTATTTCAGCAGATTCAGCATTTTCGACAATATTATTATCTATTTTTGATTCTACTGTTTCGGCAACCTCATTAGATTCTGATACAGGTTCAGCTTTTTGTTCGTCAGTATTATTGACAGCATCAGCATTAATCTCATTTACAGAAGTCTGAACATCAACCGCTTTGATTTCAGGCTTATCATTAGTATTAACATCTTTATTATCCGCATTATTTATTTCAGCAGATTCTGTAGTTTCAGCACTATTATTGTTTAATGCTTCTGTTTCGGTAACTGTATTTGGTTCAGTCTCAGAAGAATCAATTATTTCATTGGTACTATTGGCAATTTCAGCATTAGCGTTAACACTTTCTGTCTCAGGCTGACCTTCGCCAACTGCATTGGTCTCGGGCTTATCATTAGTATTAAAATCTTTATTATCCGCATTATTTATTTCAGCAGATTCAGCATTTTCGGCAATATTATTATCTATTTTTGATTCTTCTGTTTCGGCAACTGTATTCGGTTCGGGTCTTTGAGGTTCTATATTTTCCGGAGAATCTATTTCTTCAAAAAATACATTGGGAGCATCACCGGGCGCATAGACCTCAGGCTTGATGGTTGCATTAACACCTCTATTAACCGCATTATTTTCAGCAGCATTCACATTAGATGCATTATCATTAGAATTTACATCACCGTTATCGGAATTGTTTGCCTCCGTCTGAGGCTCCTTTGACTGAACGCCATTATTATTCTGTTCCTTCTGTAATTCAGCATCCGGATGTTGTATGTACCATTCACTGACATCTTTATTAAACTTATTTATGTCTATCTTAGCACCGCATTTGCTGTTAAGCAGCTGCGACAGTCTTATCAAACCCTCACCATTACGTCCCAAAGGCGGATTGTCTATATCCATTTTTAGATTATTGTCAAGGATCTCATTAAGCTTTTTTTCGTTATTGAGCGTTTCATTGAATTTTTCAATGATACGCTTGTCATTTTTTTTAATTTTGGCACCGTTTTTTATGACCTTCTCGGCAACCGCTATGGCATTACTGATATCATCACCGATCACATTGCCCAATTTCTTATCAGCAAAGTAATCTTCTTTCATAAAAAACACATATTGATCCAGATCAAATAAAAAATCCAGATCATCTTGGATATTGTTCTGTGCCGGTACATTGTTTACCACAGGCTGAGGTACCGGAACATCAGGTCTTTTCCGCACCTCCGGCTGAACATACGAGAAAGCATTCTCACGTGACCAATTATCTATCTCAGACTGCAGCTGACCCTCAACTATTCCGGCATTGCATCTGTTGTTGAGCATTCTTGTAAGACGCATAAGCCCTGCACCGTCAACGCCAAAAGGAGGCTGTGTATCACCGGAGGCTAAGTTTGTTTTAAGGATATCCTCACGGAGCTCCTTATTACTCATAGCATCCTTGAAAGCACTAACAGCATTTACGTCCTCCCGGGACATATCACCATTATTATTTATAGTATTTTGTGCAGCCTTAACGGCATCAAAGATGATCCTGACAGCAGCTGTTGGATCTTCTTCCCTATTTTTCCCAAAACCGGACAGTGTCGAACCAAGAAAACTAAGATCACTATTTCTTTGTTCAACTGCTCTCCTCTGATAGTATTCCCTATCCTTTTTCCACTGCTCAACATCAATGTCAAGACCCATTCTGGAGTTCAGAGTCTCCAGCATAGTTATAAAACTGTCAGGATTACCGGAGAGGATCTCCATTATAAGGTTGCGGTTTTCGTTGTTTTCACCAGTGAAAAGTTTTCCCACAGACTCAAAACTGTCCTTTATCTGATCAAATTCCTTATCGGTTATTGACTGATCATTGCTGAATGCTCTGCCTGCATTGCGAAAAAAATCCCAAATTCTCTGGGCAAAATTGATAGTGCTGCTTTTTTTCAGCTTTTCCTGGGCTTCGGAATCAAAAAAATTCTGTAATTTCTCAAATTCCTGTCTCTCATATTCTGTAAAACCCTGTCCTTTATTTATATTATCTTTCCACTCCTGAAATGTCATAGCATATTCTCCTTTGATATTTTAAACTTTGACATTATAAACGTCCTCATGACGTTTTGCTTGCCTCTATCATATATACCCTAAAAAGTCACGAATGGTTGCAATTCTTTTGAAAAAAAGCATTATAGACTATATACCTATATTTATTTATATTATATCACATTTCGCTCTAAATGTCATTATATATATGACAATAAAATTACAATTTGATTATTTATGTCGAACATCATCTGTGTTTTTCTAGGACAATTTATGCACTTTAACATCATTAAATCAAATTATTAAATTTATGCTTTATTTCAATACAGCACTATGAATTATCCTTTTTTGTTCAAAAATTAAAGATCCCTCTCGGTAGTAATACTAATATCTAATTAAATGAATTAAAAAGGTCGCATTTTAAAAAAAAGCTCTGCAAAAACTTTTAACCTTACTCATAGGTTGACTGATACGGCAGTTATGAGCACGAAGAACAGCTAAAATGATAACACAATTGATCTTAGATATAAAGCACTGAAATAACATATCAGATAAAAAAAACACCGGAAAACCGGTGTTTTTCAAAGCTTTGTCAAAATCCGTATTTCTGTCAGGCAGTATCAATACCCATAATCAATAAGATCATTCTCTGTTATCCTTAAGGCTTTCCACCATGTCTACCCTGCCTGCTGTTCCTCTCATTATAAATAGTGAGCCGAAATAACACACCGACACAGCTGCGATAGTTATGAGAACTGTCCGGAACGAGATCACTACCGGTATCATACAATTGAGCATATCTGCTGCAAGATAACAAAATACCTTCAAGCCGCCAAATGAGAGTAGCAATCCCAGTATGATACCTATGGGAAGCAACAGATGATTGGTGTTTAGCATCATTGCATTTATTTCCTTGGAGTTATAACCCAGTACTTTAAGCATTGAGATATTGTGCTTGTTTTCGGATATCATCATATGTATGGTCACATAAAGTGCAGCAATACATATAACTATACCAATAAATATCATTACATATATCATTGCCCCCATTTCCTCCATCATGGAGTCCATCTGATCAGACATGGAATGAGTATCAAAAACAGAAGCAATAAGTGAACTGTCTATATCCAGACT
>CACZQG010000241.1 GCA_902783235.1 uncultured Ruminococcus sp. | reverse complement strand
TGAACTTCTGCGTCGGAAAGGCTTGAAATATGCCAGCATTTCACCAAATTTATAATTTGGATAGAAATGCAAATGCCCTTGGGGTACACCAGTATTCCTGCACCTTCCCTCCTTGAATTTCAGCATTTATTCTTCGCATAAATCTTCAAGATTTAATTGGGACATCAATATCAGCGGCAAAAGGATATGATTACCCCTGTGGGATAACATCATAACATTTTCATTATATCATATAATGCACGAAAAATCAAGAATAAACGCAAAAAAGCTGAACTAATGGCTAAAATTCACGATTTTGGTTCAACTTAGCAATGCAACTTCTAAGAAGTCTACAAAACAGTACTATTTCTTCTTTGCAAGCATTTTTGCTATGCCTGCCGCATCACGGATATTGTTAATGCCGTCCTTGTTATAATCGGCAGCTTTGGGAAGCTTTGCTCCCGATCCCTTGGAAAGCATACTTGCTATATAAGCTGCATCACGGATATTCACATTCCCGTCAAGATTGGCATCTCCGAACAGGACAGGCTTTTCCTTTATGGTCACATATCCGCCCAGCTGAGCAATATCGGCATTTTCATCAATACCCTCTATATCACTTACAGAGACAGCTATGTAATATCTGCCGGGTTTTGTGCCTTGGGGTATATTTACAGTTATCGTATCAAAATCAGGAAGTATAGGTGTACTGCTCTCGTATACCCCCTTTATCTGTCCATCCTTTGCAGAGAAGGTAACAGCCCCGGGCAGTGTGCTGACTGACAGCTCCTCCGGTACATCCAGAGTCAGATCAAAGCTTTTTGTCTGCAAGCCGCCCAGAAGTATAAGAGGAAGCTCTACGCTTTTTGCATCGTGATCCACAACGGCATCCCATACCTTTACACCATAATCGTAATCCGTCCTCTGATCCAATACGGGATAAAGTATATTTGAGCGTATACCTGAGCTGATGTCGGAAACAGTCACATATCCATCCTCTGAAAGCACCACATCCGATCTGTTATCTCCCGAGCCAAAGTAATCAATACGATCTATACTCAGCAAATTGCGTCCATGCTCTGCATTCTCGGGGATCTCAAAGGTAAGCTCGGCTATATTGCCGCTCTCTATAAAGCCCTTGTCAGCAAAGCCCCATATGCGCAGCTTTCCGTCTGCCAGAGCTGAAAATACAGTCACGTCCTTGCTGCATGAGGATACACTTATCAGATCCAGTGAATCCCCTTCCCAGGAGCAGGTAAAATCAAATGCTCCGAATCCAACTGTTCCGGCAGCATATGCATAAACCGTCACAAGGTCTCCCCCTGTACCCATTGCATCCTTTGTAAAGGCAATTGTTCCCTGGGAGGGTCTTGATGCATTCTTGAGCAAGATATGGTCGTAAAGAGTGCCTTTTTCCCCGCTGTTGAGATAGCTGCTTATAAAGAAAGCATCAGCAACATTCAGATCATTCACTCCGAAAGCACCCTTTGATGTTTTTTTCTGCCGTCCGTCGGCATTTGCCAGGAATATGCCCAGACCTCCGTTGGCACTCAGGGCTGACTTGCCGGAAATATGATCCATGTAAAGATCGTTTTCTATAAGCAGCACATCATTCTTGTCTACCTTATTATCACAGTTGGCATCTCCCCTGATACCGATCTTAACATCCATGCTGGCTGAGGCACCTGCACTTACGCCGTTTTCATCGGTGTACTCAGCAATAAAGGGTACCTTATAATCATGGTCTCTGCCGTTGAAGGTGGATTCGGGGGTGGTATTAAATGTGAAATTCACATCGGAGGTAACATTTTTTCCGTTATACATCGCCTTGATACCATCAATAAAGAATTCATTTTCATCAGAAAAATAAAACTGCTTATCCGGCTGTGCTTCTATTGCTGAAAGATCAATGACCAGTCCCGGGTTTTCAGCCTGTGCCTTGTATGTCACAATGTCTGCTGCGGAAACCGCCACTGCTGTTGATACTGCCGCAGCAGTGATCCTTTTGATTATATTCATAAGACTTCTCCTTTTTTCATTAAGGCAACACCGCACAAAGACCGCTTGGAAGCTTTGCACGTCATCCGCCAGTGTTTCACCAAATCTATGATTTGGATAGAAACACAAGTGCCCTTGGGGTATGCTTGCAGATTTTCC
>CACZQG010000240.1 GCA_902783235.1 uncultured Ruminococcus sp. | reverse complement strand
TTTCTGTTGCACTTGCCCGGGAGTCGCCTCCGGCTGATGTTATCAGTTATCCTGCTCTGTGATGCCCGGACTTTCCTCGTAAACTAATTCGTTTCCGCTGCCGCATAGTCTGGTCATATTATTATTTTAATATATTTTTTTATTTTTGTCAAGATAATAAGCTATTGGATTTTCACTTGTCATGGTTATTCGGCTTTTTTATGCAATATTATGTCATATAACTAATTTATTCTACAATTTAAATATGGTAAAATATATTTTTTAAAGAAAATTTAAAAAAACACTTGATTTTTTTTGAAAATGTGGTATACTTAAATTAGCACTCAATGAAGGAGAGTGCTAATTTAAGATTATAATGGAGTTGACAATTATGGAAACAAAAGAGTTTAAAGCAGAGTCCAAACGACTCTTAGACCTGATGATCAATTCGATCTATACACACAAAGAGATATTTTTAAGAGAGCTTATCTCCAATGCCAGCGATGCAATGGACAAGCTGTATTTCAAGTCTCTTACCGATGATGGCGTTTCAGTCAGCCGTGATGATCTTGCCATAAATATCAAGCTTGATAAGGAAGCCCGTACTATTACCATCACTGATAATGGTATCGGCATGACAAGGGAAGAACTGGAGGATCATCTGGGTACGATCGCAAACAGCGGTTCCTTTAAATTTAAAAACGAAAATCAGACTGATGAGGATGTTGACATTATTGGTCAGTTCGGTGTTGGATTTTATTCGGCATTTATGGTTGCCAAGGAAGTAACTGTAAAGAGCCGTGCCTACGGCTCAGACAGCGCTTTTGAGTGGGTCTCTGAAGGCGCGGATGGCTATAGGGTTGGAGAGTGCTCAAAGGATAGCGTAGGTACTGAGATAGTTTTAGTACTGAAAAACAACACTGATGATGAAAACTATGATGAATTCCTGGAGCAGTACAGGATAAAGGGACTTGTGAAAAAATATTCGGATTATATTCGTTTCCCTATTAAAATGGAAATGCAGAAGAGCCGTCTTAAAGAGGGAAGCGATAACGAATATGAGGATTATACTGAGGAGGAGATCCTCAACAGTATGGTGCCGATTTGGAAGAAAAACAAAAATGAATTGAAGGACGAGGATTATAATGGCTTCTACAAAGAAAAATTCATGGACTTCACGGATCCGCTCACGCATATACACACCAAGGCAGAAGGTACAGCTACCTACAATGCCCTCCTGTATATCCCATCTAAAGCCCCATATGACTTTTACTCCCGTGAATATGAGAAAGGACTGCAATTATACTCCAGCGGCGTTCTCATAATGGATAAATGTGCTGATCTGCTTCCGGATCATTTCAGCTTTGTTAAGGGACTTGTGGATTCTGAGGACCTTTCATTGAATATTTCCCGTGAAATGCTCCAGCATGACAGACAGCTAAAGCTTATTGCCAAGAGCTTAGAGCGTACAATCAAAAACGAGCTTACAAAAATGCTTAAAAATGACAGAGACAAGTATGAGGAGTTTTACAAGGCATTTGGCTTACAGCTTAAATTTGGAGTTTATAACAACTATGGCATGAACAAGGATCAGGTAAAGGATCTTATCATGTTCCATTCATCAGCAGAAAACAAGCTTGTTACTCTGGAAGAATATGTTTCAAGAATGAAGGAGGAGCAGAAATATATCTACTATGCTTGCGGCGAAAGTATTGAAAAAATAGATAAGCTTCCTCAGACAGAGCTTGTTAAAGACAAGGGATTTGAGATACTGTACTTTACTGACAGTGTTGACGAATTTGCTATAAAGATGCTTCATGATTATAGTGAGAAGGAATTCAAGTCGGTTTCCGCAGGAGATCTGGACATTGAAACAGCTGAGGAAAAGGAAGAGGTAAAGGCAAAATCTCAGGAATCAGAAGATATGTTCAAGTTTATGAAGGAAAAGCTGGGAGATAAAGTAAAGGAAGTAAGGCTTTCCGGCAGACTTAAAACTCATCCTGTTTGTCTGTCCTCCGAAGGTGAGGTATCCGTTGAGATGGAAAAAATACTCAACACCATGCCGGGAGATCAGAAGGTATCATCCTCAAAGGTGTTGGAGATAAATCCCGATCATCCTGTATTCCAGTCACTTAAAAAAGCGTATGACAGTGATAAAGAAAAGCTGGAGAAGTATTCCAGACTTCTTTACGATCAGGCACTTCTTATAGAAGGTATGCCTGTTGAAGACCCGGTAGAGTTTTCTAATCTTGTAAGTGAGCTTATGATCTGATAAAACAGCAGCTCCCATAACTGATGATCCTCAGTTACGGGAGCTTTTTTAAGGCAATACCGCACAATCTTTGTGCGGTATTGCCTTAATTCCTCGGTTGCCTTCCGAGATCGGAGGTTTAGGGCGAGGTCAGGAAAAGCGGGATCAATAGTATCATAATATGTAGAACGGGCTATGCCCGTTCCTTCAGGCGTTTCAGCCGCAGCTCTGACATGAGCTGTCTGAACGCTTGATAAATGAGTTGCAGTCAACGCACTCGGGTACAGCAGGATCACTTTCGTGAGTGCCGATATTTACCATTTCAAGAGTGCAGAAATCCTCATGCTCCAGATTGTTGGCGCACTGCTTTACTGTGCAGTGGATATTGCAGTTTTTCTTCTTTTCCATACCGGTTTCCTCCTTTTATAGCTTATATTTATCCTTATTCTCTTCTGAGAATACTATTATTGATGTTTCAACTAAATCTTGAATTTTCTGCTTGTCTGAATACTGAACTTCTGTGTCGAAAAGGCTTGCAATATGGGTATATTACTTCACCTTTCCTCTTTGAATCTCAGCATTTATTCTTCGCATGATCCTTCAAGATCTAATCGGAACATCAATATTATGCCCGATGGATCCGAGAATAATCAAAAATATGAAAAAAGTACACGGAAATCAATTTTTACAAAATAGTTATACAACACATTTGTAGGGAACGTAGCCATCCACATCCCTCAGATTATATAGCAAACTACAAAAAACAGTTGGTTGTTACATTAGCTCGTCACCAATAATTGGTGAGATATAATGAATTCGTTCCTTTACTTAGGGGACGCCCTCACTTGCAGGGC
>CACZQG010000239.1 GCA_902783235.1 uncultured Ruminococcus sp. | reverse complement strand
GGTTCAGACACCTGAATGATGAAGATATAAGAATTATAAGAGAATCCAGGGATAAAAAATGGGAGGTTATAAATAAAAGCTATATCCAGTAATATGTTATATGTATTGGACAGATGTAAAATAATATTGTATAATAAAAGCATACCAAACAGATAGAGTTAGTATGAACTGCATATTTCAAAATATCAGATATCAGAAATTCTTTGAAATATCGATTAGCATAGCATCAGGCTTTCATAGGAAAGCAGAAGGAGGAAAAAACAATGAGCAGAGATGTAAACAACAAATACTGGGATGAGGAACTGGAAACTCAGCCCCGTGAGGAACTGGAAAAGAAACAGCTTGAGGATCTGAAGGAAATAGTGAAATTTGCATATGAAAATGCACCCTATTACAAGCGTTCCTTTGATGAAGCAGGAGTTAAACCGGAGGATATAAAGACTCTGAAGGACATTCAGAAATTCCCATTCATTAATAAAAAGACTCAGCGTGATACTCAGGGTGTGGGATCATTCCTTGGTGAGCTGGCAGCAGTACCTGAGGAGGATGTAGTATTTATCTCCACATCATCAGGTTCAACAGGTGTTCCCACAATGAGTCCTTTTACTAAAAAGGATTTTGATGAATTTCAGGAAACAGAGAGCCGCTGGTTCTGGCAGGTAGGCATGAGACCCAATGACAGATATGTCCATGCACTGAACTTTTCACTTTATGTGGGCGGTCCTGATGTTATAGGTGCACAGAACCTGGGTGCATTGTGCATATGGGGCGGTACGCTCCCCAGCGAAAGACTGCTTTTTATCCTAAAGACATATAAGCCTACTGTGATCTGGACTTCACCCTCCTATGCATGGCAGCTGGGAGAAAAGGCACTTAAAGCCGGAATAGATCCCAAAAAGGATCTGAACATAAAGAAGATAATCGTTGCAGGTGAGCTTGGCGGTTCTATAGATTCCACAAGAAAGGCAATTGAAGATATATGGGGAGCAGAGGTATATGACTTCTACGGTCTGTCAGATATATTCGGTGCCTGCGCCGCACAGTGCGAATACCATGATGGTCTGCACATTGCAGAAAACCACATACTTGTGGAGACAGTAGATATACATACAGGAGAGGTTCTGGAGCCCGGTGAGGTAGGTGAACTGGTATTCACCACACTTCGCAAGCACGCTCGTCCACTTATCAGATTCAAAACCGGAGATATAGGCAGGATAGATATAACAAAGTGCAAATGCGGACGTACTCATGGCAGGATCAATATTCTGGGTAGAAAAGATGATATGTTCATAGTTTCCGCAGTAAATGTGTTCCCCAGCGACATTGAGGCTGTTATCCGTGAACAAAGCGGAATAACAGGTGAATATCTTATCCGCATATTTGAAAAGGATTTCACCAACAAATATGCGGTTGAGATCGAAAAAAATGCTGACAACACCAAGGATGACGAGACTATCGCAGCAGAAGTAAGTGCCGCTTTGAAGGCTCGTATCGGAGTTAAGCCTGCTAAGGTAGTGGTACATCCCGACGGCGGACTGGATACTCGTTCAGAGCATAAATCAAGAAGAGTTATTGATGAGAGGGCCCTTGATTATAATATCTGATATCTTTGACGATTTATGAAAAGGAGAAAAATATGCCGGGATTATCAAAAAGAACTTCGGAATTTACAGATTCTGTCATAAGACGTATGACAAGGATCTCCAATAAATACGGGGCTGTGAATCTGTCTCAGGGATTTCCGGATTTTGACCCGCCTCTGCCAATACTCAACAGACTGGCAGAGGTGACAAAAGAAGACTTCCACCAGTACTCAATTACCTGGGGAGCACAGAATTTCCGTGAAGCACTGGCAGAAAAGCAGTCACGGCTTATGGGCAGAAGTATAGACCCCAATGGTGAGGTAGTAGTCACCTGCGGCAGTACAGAAGCTATGATGGCAGCTATTATGTCTGTCACCGACCCGGGGGATAAGGTCATAGTATTTTCCCCATTTTATGAAAACTATGGTGCGGATACCATACTTTCAGGTGCAGAACCGATCTATGTTCCGCTGATACCGCCTGCCTTCGGCTTTGATGCTGATGTACTGGAGCAGGCATTCAGGCAGCATCCGAAAGCACTTATACTGTGTAATCCCTCCAACCCATGCGGTAAGGTATTTACACCGGAGGAGCTTAAAATAATAGCTGATCTGGCTGAAAAGTATGATACCTTTGTTATAACAGACGAGGTCTATGAGCATATTGTATATGCCCCGCATAAGCATACATATTTTGCATCCCTTCCGGGTATGTGGGAGAGAACCATCTCCTGTTCATCATTGTCCAAGACTTATTCTATCACCGGCTGGAGACTAGGTTACGTTATAGCATCATCTGATGTTATAGACAGAGTGAAGAAGGTACACGATTTTCTCACTGTGGGAGCAGCAGCACCTCTTCAGGAAGCCGCTGTCACGGGACTTCGGTTCAATGATGATTATTACAGGGAACTACAGCAGAAATATACTCAAAAGCGTGATCTTTTCCTGGATGGACTGGACAGGATAGGTATACAGCACACAGTTCCTCAGGGAGCATATTATATACTGCTTGACATCTCAGAATTTGGTTATAGCAGTGATGTGGTATTCTGTGAAAAGCTTGCAGAATATGTTGGTGTTGGAGCAGTACCGGGTTCAAGCTTCTTTAAGGAGCCTGAAAACCGTTATATTCGCCTTCATTATGCCAAGAAAAACGAAACACTTGAAAATGCTCTGAACAGGCTGGAGGATATACGCAAAAAGATGCCCCCTGCTATATATTGATCCCCCAACTAAATCTTGAATTTTCTGCTTGTCTAAATACTGAACTTCTACGTCGGAAAGGCTTGAAATATGCCAGCATTTCACCAAATTTATAATTTGGATAGAAATGCAAATGCCCTTGGGGTACGCCAGTATTCCT
>CACZQG010000238.1 GCA_902783235.1 uncultured Ruminococcus sp. | reverse complement strand
TTAGCAAGAGCCTTAGCAATAGCCGCAGCATCACGGACATTTACCTTACCATCTTCATTGAAATCAGCTATTTCAGGAAGAGTGTCACCTACACCCTGAGCCAGGGCTTTAGCTATAAATGCAGCATCACGTACATTTACAACACCATCACCGTTTGCATCACCCTTGATTCCTTTAGGCTGAGGAACAGTTGTGGTAACAGCAGGAGTTGTGGTGGTCACAGGGGTTGTAGATACTGCCTGGCTTGTTGTGGTATTAACAGGAGTTGTAGCTCCGGCTTTAGTTGTGGTAGTAATGGGGGAAGTTGTGCCTGCTTTGGTAGTAGTTGAAACAGGAACTGTTGTAGTGCTGCCCTTAGCTGTTGTAGTAACAGGGGCAGATGTTGTTGTAACAGACTTGGTAGTAGTAACCGGTGCTGTAGTAGTGATTACCGATGTTGTAGTAACTGCCGGTGTAGTTACCGGTTCTTCTGAGGGTGCAAAAGGATCTGTTCCGAATTCAGCAAATGAATAGTTATTATCATCAGCGTATTTTTCTGCCGCAGAATCCTTATCACCGAAAATATAACCATAAAACTCTGAGATCATATTGTCGTCTATATTTTCCACAGAAGCAGGTATAGAAAGGATATCAAGTGCCTTACATCCCTCAAATGCTTCCTTTCCGATCGAAACAGCACCATCAGTGATCTCTGCCTGTTCAAGTGCAATACAATAATAGCACATACGCTCGGGAATTTCCTTTACCTTTGAAGGGATCACAAGTGAAACTATACTTGAGCAGCCACTGAATGCCTCCGTACCAATAACTGATACAGTATCCGGCAAAGTGATCTCTGTCATTTCACTGTTATCCTTAAATGCACCGGGAGCAACAGCAGTAATTCCGGAAGGAAGTTCAACAGCCTCAACAGTATTTCTACCGTCAAGTACGACATTATTTACAACAACCAGAGGGTCTTCATCCCTTTTAGCATCCAGCCATGGTGTCTCAGCAAAAACATCCATGCCAAAGTTTTTCAATGCTGTAGGAATTGTTACTGTCTCAAGTGAAGAACAGTTCATGAATGTCTGATCCTTCAGACTCTTGAGTGTCTTAGGCAATGTAACACTTTCAAGACCGGAACAATCCAAAAATGCATTGCTGCCAAGCTGTTCAAGCTTCGTGGGAAGAGTAGCTGCTGTGAGCTCAGTACAGCCGGCAAATGCATTGTCACCGATCCATGTTACTGATGCAGGGAACTTAATGCTGCTAAGTGAAATGCAGTCCTTAAATGCTCTTGCGCCAATAGTGCTGACAGTTGAAGAAATCGTAACGCCCAAAAGACCATCGCAATTATTAAACATATCAGAAGGGATAAGAGTTATGCCTTCAGGGATAGTTACTCTTGTAACCTCTGTATTGTCTGCAAATGCACCGCAGGCAATATTTTTAACATCTTCCGGTATTACAACAGCACCTGATGCTGTTTCTGCATCAATAAGTACACCATTGATAACCACCAGAGGATCTACAGATCTTGCAAGCTGTATCCAGGGTGTTTCATCAAATGCATTCTTACCAAAGCTTTGTACCGTTTCAGGAATAGTAAGAAGCTCAAGCTCTTCATTACCCATAAATGCTTCATCAGCAATACCAATAACGGTATCGGGGATAACTACCTGTTCATCCATATCGGATACACAGGTCTTTCCGTCAATAATTATATTATTTACAATTACCAAAGGATCTTCGGCTCTCATATTGTCAAGCCATACTGTGCCTTCAAATGCATTGGCAGAGAATTTCTCTGCGGAAGCCGGTAATGTAATATTTTCAAGGGATGTACATCCGCTGAATGCATTCTCACCGATGACCAGAACACCTTCCGGGATCACAACGTCTGTAAGACCGCCGAGACCTGAAAATGCGTCATCACCGATCATGCCGACATTCAATCCTCCCAGAGTATCCGGGATGTCAATTGTTACAGCGGACTGATCCTTATATCCGCTTATAACAGCATAATCATATACACCGTCACCATTATCATCTGCCTTATAATACTCAAAGTCTCCGGAAGCTTCCACAGCATTAACACTTGCCAGTGCAGCTCCCATTGCAGACAGTGCGACTACAGCAGAAACAGCCACACTTAAGCTCTTTTTAAATTTCATCTTTCTACCTCCTAAAAAGAATCATACAAAATGTTATCCCAAATGCAAAAAGGATATAATGTCAAAATGCATTAAAAATAGCTTCAAATCCTTTTAAATGTATCTATTATCATTGTACTTAGTCATTATAGCATAAAACTATAAAATAATCAATAGGAAATACATTTTTTTATTATTTTTTTGACAAAAAATAAAAGGCAGTCAATAAACTGCCTATATAATTGTACTATTTATAGATAAATATAATGTTAAAGCGTTATATGATTATAATTTATAATAGCATAACATAAAAATGCAAGATCATTTCTTTTCCTCATCTGCTTCAATCGGGCTTGTCTCAGCTTTTTTCATGCGCTCCACCTTTTCACGCCTGTGAGTAGTTATCTTATTGTTAAGAAGTATACCGGTGATACCTACAACGGCAGTTATAGCAAAAACTATGGCTGCAAGCAGATAATCTCTGTTTTGTATAGAATTACCGAACACAACACAAAGTATAAGTGCAGGTATTCTTGCAAGAGGAGCAATAATATAAAATCTTACAGGCTTTATATCAGTTAGGGATGCAACATAGGTGATCACATCTTTTGGAGTTCCGGGTATCATAAGAAATATAAAAACCACCAGCTCCAGTTTTTTCTCATCATGAAGAAACTTGAACTTTTTGAACTTATCCTCAGAAACAAACATATCCACCATAGGTTTCCCGATTTTTCTTACCAGATTATATACAATAATGGTAGCTGTAAATATACCTATCTCACAGAATATCAATGCCTTAACAGGACCAAAAAGAGCACCGCCGATGACTTCAACAGGTCCCCCGGGGATCAGCGCAAGGATTATTTGTATTATTTCAGATGCAATAAACACCAAGGGACCGAATATCCCAAGCTTTTCCATGACTTCTTCAACTGCCTGCTTGCCTTCTTCGGTCCTGAGAGAATTAATAAATGGGATCAGTACTATTGTCAGGGCTATACAGAATAATACCACAAAAACCAGTATTGCAATTTTAATGATCTTACTTTTTTTTGACATCTGTTACCTCCGTTTAACTTTCCTATAGGCAATACCGCACAAAGATTGTGCGTCAGATGCGAAGTCAGATTTTTCGTTAGATTGTACAAAATCGATGCAGGCATACTGG
>CACZQG010000237.1 GCA_902783235.1 uncultured Ruminococcus sp. | reverse complement strand
GCTCCATTCCCAGAACAGCATAAGGCTGAGTATCATCATTCTCATAAAAATCTTTTCTGGCATCCCCTATATATTTTTTTATTATATCCGCAGCCTGCTCCTTTTCCTTTCCTGCACTTGCTCTCATAGACTCCATAAGAAGCTTTATTATACGCATATCCTCGTATGCATTGAACCAATACAGTTTTCGGGCGTTTATCCTTTTCCCCAGATGCAGCATCTCATTTCCAAGATAGGATTTCAGCATTACTTCCTTATTAAATCCCGATAGTCTGTACCTTCTGTTCATCATGCTTCGGAAGGGTCTTACAGCTCCGTCATTGTAATAAGCATCACCATATCCGGATATGCCTGCACTGAGAACTATATCTGCAAATGCCTGATCTGAGCATAATTCTGTACCGCCCTGGTATATGACTCCTTTTTCAAATGTATCAAATTCTTTCTTTGACAGCACATAGGGCAGATATTCCGATAATCCCGGAACATACCCTCCTGATATGACATATACACCATCCTCTGGCAATTTACTTTCTTTATTTATGATATCCACACCATCTATATATGCCGCACCGCATTCTGCTGCAGATTCTGCCACCTGTTTTCCGTATATGTATGCAGGACTTATACAGTTCACTACCACATCACATTGTTTGCAGAATCCTTTTAAGCTGTCAGGATCCGAAACATCGGTTTGTAACCATTTAAAGCCATTTTTATTTTCAAAATATTCATTTTTTCGCCTTTGTCCTCCAATCACTTCAACACCGTTATCCAGCAGCTTTTGGGTGACATAGTGCCCTATAGTACCGGATGATCCCAGCACGCCTGCTATACCGTTCATGATCTCATCTCCTGTCATATTCAATATGCGGCAAGAAGTTAGTTTAGACTAACTATATGCTGCAATGATCTGTATTGTTGGTATAACATACCCTATATTATGATAGCATATGCTAACTTCAAAGTCAACTACATTTTGCTTTGACAATGTCAAAAACATTGCATTTTATAATTCTGATAAGAAAACAAAATGTATTTCGTATATTTTCACAATATTGTTCGGTCTCGTATTTTTTCACAGTATTGTTCGATATTGCAAGGATAATCCAATAACAAAAAAGAAAATGCACCCCCCGGATGCATTTTCCGCCTGTTTCTATTAAAAACTTGTATTGATGTCCCAATTAAATCTTGAAGATTTAATTGGGACATCAATATGATACTAATATCTGATCAAAAGAAATGAAAAGGTCGCTTTTTGAAAAAAGCTCCGCAAAAACTTTTAGTTTTGATCCTACGCTGACCGATACGGCAGTTATAAGCACAAAAAGCAGCTCCGCAGCATCACTTTGCGGTATTGCATTAAAAAAGACTGTGTAACTGCAATGTTACACAGTCTTATCTTAAATCACATACGCTTCTTTAGTACGCCATACCGAGAAACTGCTTTATTATCTGAAAGCATTATACTTCCTCGTGTGAGCCAACTTTGAGTCTGTTAAGTGCACGCTTGAGCTTTAGCTCTGCACGACGCTGCTCAAAATCACTTTTTGTCTCTTTAAGACGCTTTTCAGCATCAGCCTGTGAGCGTCTTGCCCATTCAAGGTCTATCTCGTCCGCCCATTCAGCTGCGAGTGCAAGAATAGTAGTAGCATCCTTAGATACTTTAAGTACACCACCGGATATGGCAGCTACCTTGTACTTGCCGTTGATCTTTACCTTGAAGGGTCCGGCGGGAAGATCGGAAACATAGTTTTCATGACCTGCCAGCACACCGAGATCACCGTCAGAGGTCCTGACAACGATCTGTTCGGTCTCGCCCTCAAAGAAGACCTTTTCAGGCGTAACTATTCTAAGTAAATAGGATCTCATTAGCTGTCACCCTTTTTAGCTTTTTCAACTGCCTCGTCAATAGTACCCACAAACAGGAATGCTGACTCGGGAAGATCATCATGCTTACCCTCAATGATCTCCTTGAATCCTCTGATAGTCTCCTTGATAGGTACATACTTACCCTGCATACCTGTAAACTGCTCGGCAACATGGAAGGGCTGTGACAGGAATCTCTGTATCTTTCTTGCACGGTTAACGGTGAGCTTGTCTTCATCAGACAATTCGTCCATACCCATGATAGCGATAATATCCTGAAGCTCTGTATATCTCTGAAGTATAGTCTGCACCTTACGAGCCACTTCATAATGCTCATGACCCACTATCTCTGGAGTGAGTATTCTTGAGTTACTGTCAAGAGGGTCAACGGCAGGATATATACCCAGAGATGCGATCTGTCTGGAAAGAACTGTTGTAGCGTCCAGATGTGCGAATGTAGTTGCAGGAGCCGGGTCAGTAAGGTCATCCGCAGGTACATATACAGCCTGTACAGAAGTAATAGAACCCTTATTTGTGGATGTGATCCTCTCCTGAAGTGCGCCCATCTCTGTAGCCAGTGTAGGCTGATAACCAACGGCTGAAGGCATACGTCCCAGCAGTGCTGAAACCTCAGAGCCTGCCTGTGTGAAACGGAATATATTGTCAATGAACAAAAGAACGTCCTGTCCCTCAACATCACGGAAATACTCCGCCATTGTAAGTCCCGAAAGACCAACTCTCATACGAGCTCCGGGAGGTTCATTCATCTGACCGTAAACCAGAACGGTCTTGT
>CACZQG010000236.1 GCA_902783235.1 uncultured Ruminococcus sp. | reverse complement strand
CTTAAAGAACTCATACGCTTCATCAAAATTATCCACATTCATACGGATAAGTGTTATATCCTGCGGAATATCGTCAACCTGTGAAACGTCAACATAGAATCCGCCGCTGTCCTTCATGCGGACTGTAGTGATGTCCTTACCTTTATTGGTGATGGTGATGGTATGCCGCTTTTCAAAGCCCATTTCCTCAAACAGCTTGATTGCGGCTTCTGAATCCTTGGAAAGGATCAGTGGATTAAAACTTGTGATTTTCATTTTCATTCCTCCTGAATATTTATTTTTACTGTCCATATCTGAACGATAGGTACAATATCTTGCTTTTTATAATTTGCTCAATAAAATAAGCTATTGAACAAATTATTTATTGTGTTTTACTAAAACTCTCTTTGTTAATTAACAGTATATCATAGGTATAGCGTAATGTCAATACTTTCTTTAAAATATGATTTGATTTTATATATTATCACAAATTAGGCTGTTGGCATTTGGTAAATGACCCAAAAACTGTAATATTTATAAGAAGAAAATAATAAAATAGCTTGAAAATATCCTGATAATATACGGATCGGTCCTTAATATGTATTGATTTTTTTTATAAATAATGATATAATGATGATATATGATCATGAGGAGTAAAGCTCCCTGCGTCGACTTTAAGGGGTTGAGAAAATAACATGAAAAAAGTAATAACAATGCTTGCAGTGCTTACATCGGCAGTATTGACTTCTGCGCTTGACAATTTTATTACATTTGCGGTCAATACCAATGAAGCAGAAAACACAGTAAATGCATCAGTCAGAGGAGATATCAATTCTGACGGAAAATTCGACACTTTGGATATAAATGCACTCCGGGAATGGCTTGCGGCATTTGAGGATCCGGGATACATTGACGGGGAGGCAGCCGATATATGCCCGGATGGTAAGCTAAACGTTTTTGATCTGTGTGCATTAAAGCGTGAATATATTGAAAAGATAAACTCAGCAGATATCATCAGGGTAACTAATACATCTGAGCTGAATAACGCACTTGAAAATGCGCAGGCAGGGGATGAGATCGTACTTGCGGAAGGGGAGTATATCAGCACTTCAAATAAGTGGTTTTTATTCACAAGCTCTTCGGAAGGAACGGAAGATCAACCTATAGTTATACGCTCTGAAGACCCGGAACACCCGGCAGTTATCATGGGAAACTCAAATACATCCGGAGTGGCACTGGAGATATCGGGCGATTGGTGGGAAATAAGGGATCTGAAATTCTCAAGAGCGCAAAAGGGTATAGTTCTGGATAATTCGGATCATACAAAAATAATCAATTGTGAGGTGTATGATATTGGCTCCGAGGGAGTTCATTTCCGTGACAATAGCTCCGACTGTCTTGCAGAGAATTGCTATGTCCATGATACCGGTATCGTATCTCCGGGATCAGGAGAGGCATTTTATGTCGGCAGTGCGCAGAATACTACTGAATACGGGCATGAATGTTATAGAAACACTATAAGAAGCTGCAAAATGGGTCCGAATGTTGCTGCCGAGCACGTTGATATTAAGGAATACACTATAGGTACAGTTGTGGAGGATTGCTTATTTGACGGTACGGGAATGAGCGGTGAAAATTTTGCCAAAAGCTTTATAAATATAAAGGGTAATGATTGTGTGATAAGAAACAACACAGGCTACAGAAATGGCTGTACCGCTATTCTGCGTGCTTTTGAGCAGAATCAGGTAGCTGACGGCTGGGGTCAGAACGCCCTTGTGTACGGCAATACAGCATATATGGATCAGGCAGTCAATTCAACAGATGGTAAAATGTACTTTTTGAATTCGTGGAATTGCTCGGTTACGGTATGGGATAATTTTATGGCATATGATGGAGAGTTGTTCTCTGTAGACAATGAAGCGGATCACTGGAAGTATTATAACTGTAATATGATAACATATGGCAGCGGAGATGATCTTACAGATCGGGAAGGATAGATAAATACTACTCATTTGTGCAAAAGCCGGTGTGAAGGTATTGCCTTAAAAAGAGGGGATCTTCCCCTCTTTTTTTTATACCATGACCTGATAAAAGGAATTGATAGTAAGGAAAGCTATATGGAAAAAGTCATATTACTTGTTATCATTTCAGTTGCTCTTCCTGCTCATGGCTGCCGTATCAGTCAGCGTATGAACGAAACTAAAGTTTTTTGCCAGGCTTTTTTTCAAAAAAGCGTCCCTTTTCTGATTCTCCTGTAATTAAAAGCTCATCGGGGGCAACATGACAAGTAAAGAATACTATATTCACATTACTTTTTCGTGCTTCATCAATAGCCGTACCAAATTCGGGATGAGTTGCAATATTCGGGTGCACCTCCCGGATCCCGTCCATCTGTATAACAAATGCCAGAATTGCCGTATACCCTTCACGGGCAGCACCTATAAGCTCGTGAATATGCTTGATGCCACGAATTGTAGGGGCATCAGGGAAATAGCCGATCCCATCATTTTCAAGGGTGCAGCCTTTTACCTCCATAAGTATTTTTTCGGTATTGCCCTCAGACTGCACTCTTTCCAGGAAGAAATCAATGCGAGAGCTGCCGTAGGTATACTCCGGAGTGATCTTTATATTATCACAAGGCTTTAACCATTCAAGTACTGCCTTGTTTGGTGCCTGACTGTCTATGTTAATAAGCCTTCCGTTACTCTTTTTTACGGCTACCAGATCATATAAGGTCTTTCTTCCGGGGGTTCCGGGAGCTGTCAGCCATACTTCACTGCCGGGGATAAGCAGCTCCTTGCATCGCCCTGTATTTTTTACATGGACTGTTTCATTCCTTCCCTTGATATTCACCTGTGCAATAAACCGATTTGGACGGCTGATAAACTCTCCACGAATTATATTTGGATATTTCATATTTCGCTCCTTTAAAAAACAGTCAAAAAGCCGTTTTACAGCAAAACGGCTTTTTGATCTTGTATTCCGGTCAATACTATTTTTTGATTGCTCAGGGTCTGTCTACGGTAACGGTATATTTGCCGTCTTTAAGCTCTCCTATAGTGATAGTGTGTCCTGTATCAATGGTCTGATATCCGTTGCTGTCGTAAGCTGCAAAGTTTTCAGTTCCAAATCTGCACACATCACCTGTATGATAATAACCTCTGTTGTCATTAACCAGACGTGTGATCCTGAAAAGATCTTGACCTTGATAATAATCGCTGAATTGTTCATACATAAAATTGGTATTTCCCCACCAGTCCTTTGGTTTCAGCTCTGCTTTGATGTGGAATATTCGTACTCCCGAGTCTTTAGTCCATATGTCAAGATCGGTATTGTTGTTATTATGCTCAACGTACTCCACCAAAAAGTACTCGGAGTTAATATCTCCCACAACAGAGTTTATGGGAATGATCAGACAGCTTCCCTGTGAGGAGCAGTCACTGAGCTCAAAGCTCTGCCTGCCACCGCTGTACCATTGTACCTGCTTTTCTCTGAGCCAGCCATACATCAGCTTTGAAAAGCTTGAAAAATCACCTATGGAATCATCCATGCGTTCTGTTCCCGCATTACCATGGTATGCTTCCCAGTCGTCATCGGATCCATATAAATAGTAATCAGGCAAGCCCATGGAATGACCCATTTCATGTGTCATTACCGATTTCAGGTTTTTAATTATATCTTTATATGGCGATTCACCTAATGTCATAAATTTGCTGATACGCATACCATCAACGGAAAAATCAGGATTTTTCCACCAGGTATTTGTACAGCTCCACCAGTATTCCCGTGTCGCTTCATCAGCATTATCAAGAGGAACATTCAGTGAAAGACAGTCAATATTTCCGTCACCGTTTGCATCGTAATCTCTGTAGTTTATCTGATCATCCATTTGAAGCAGTACAGATGAAGCAAAGCTTTCAAAATTGCGATCAGAGTTCATATAATCCGCCATATTTCCGGGCAGAGTGCAATAGTACACATCTCCTTCGATATTCAGGCTGCCATATGAGGCTCTTTTGTACCACTGGGATATACTGTCATAAGGATAACCATTGTTTCCGCTTCCGAAAAGCTCCTGCCTGAGAGCTTCTGCCGGAAGAGTACGGCTGTATTTGGCATCTGCAAATTCAACAAATATGGAAAGCATTTTGCAGTCACCTACAGTGGGGGTCAGCTTACCGAATTGGGATACAACAGGTGTTATAAGTTCTCCCGGG
>CACZQG010000235.1 GCA_902783235.1 uncultured Ruminococcus sp. | reverse complement strand
TGATTATCAATAATCCCAATGAAAACTGGAACAAAACATACTCAAGAATTATTCAGGAACTAAACACAGCAACGTAAATTCTGATTTGTAAATGAAAATATTACTTGAAAATATAGAAATGTTGCACACCACCCCGATGGGTACTGACAGGATAAGAAAGAATCTTTCACTTGAAACGGATGATCCTGTAAAATGGTGTATAGATGTAATAAAAAGCGGCAAGGCTGTTATTGAGCGAAAAGGAAAAAACTATTACATAACAGATGATAACTGTATTATCACTGTTAATGCTCACAGCTTTACAATAATAACAGCCCATAAATCTAAAAGTTTTTGAAAGGGGTATGGGGAAAACTTTTTTCAAAAAGTTTTCCCCTAAAAAACAAATGGAAAAACAACAAATAAAAGAACGCATGGAATATCTATCGGCGGAGCTTGAACGCCACAACAGGAACTACTATGTTCTGGACAATCCTGAGATATCCGACTATGATTATGATATGTTGATGAAGGAACTTCGCAGTCTGGAGGCGGAGTATCCAGAATTTGCTTCTGCTAATTCTCCTACACAGCGAGTAGGCGGAAAAGCACTCAATACTTTCGATAAGGTTGAGCATCGTGTCCAGATGGCAAGCCTACAGGACGTGTTTTCCTTTGAAGAATTGGAAAGCTTTGTAAACAGGTGCAAAGAGCAGCTTACGGATCCCGTATTTATAGTTGAGCCTAAGATAGATGGACTTTCCGTTTCACTTGAATATGAAAATGGTGAACTGACAGTTGGATCTACTCGTGGAGATGGATTTGTAGGGGAGGATGTTACTGCAAATCTCAAAACTATACGCTCCATACCTTTGAAGCTTGCACAGCCTGTGCCGTTTATTGAGGTCAGAGGAGAGGTATATATGCCTGTAAAAAGCTTTCAGGAGCTTACTGAGCGTCAGGAAATAATGGAGGAGCAGCCCTTTAAAAATCCTCGAAACGCTGCTGCAGGATCGCTTCGCCAAAAAGATCCCAGGATTACAGCAGAAAGAAAGCTGGATATTTTTATTTTTAATTTACAGCAGTTGGATGGAAAGGATATTACAGCTCATAAACAGTCTCTTGATTATATGAACTCTCTTGGACTTAAAGTTATACCAAGTTATGTATCATGTACCACATTTGATGAGATAAAAGCGGAGATACGAAAGATAGGGGAGAGCAGAAGTGCTTATTCCTTTGACATAGATGGTGTGGTTATAAAGGTAGATGATTTTGCTCAGCGTGAGATAATGGGAGCTACTGCGAAGGTGCCTAAATGGGCTGCTGCCTATAAGTTCCCGCCTGAGGAAAAAGAGACAAGACTTCTTGATATTGAGGTGAATGTTGGAAGAACCGGTGCTATAACCCCTGTGGCTGTATTTGAGCCTGTTATTCTTGCAGGAACAAGTGTATCAAGGGCTGTTCTTCATAATCAGCAGTTTATTGACGAGAAAAATATATGCATTGGTGATATCATTGTTGTGCGTAAAGCCGGCGAAATAATACCTGAGGTTATAAAGAGCGTTACTCATAGTGGGGATGCCAAGCCGTTCAGATTGCCTGAATACTGTCCTGTATGCGGAACAAAAGCGGTTCGATATGAGGATGAAAGTGCTTTACGATGTCCTAATACAGATTGCCCTGCACAGCTTTACAAGAATATCGTTCATTTTGCGTCTAAGGAAGCTATGGACATTGATGGTCTGGGTCCTGCTAATATAAAACTGTTTATAGACAACAATTTAATTAATTCGGTAGCTGATCTTTATGAATTGAAGTTTGATGACATCGTTTCTCTGGATGGCTTTGGAAAGAAATCCTCTGAAAACCTGCTGTCTGCTATAGAAAGATCCAAACAGCAAAGCCTTGACAGACTGGTATTCGCATTGGGAATTAGAAATATCGGCTCTAAAGCTGCTAAATTACTATGTGAAAGATTTGGCAAAATTGAAAACATTATGAATGCATCAGCAGAGGAGATATCGGAGATCGACGGTTTTGGAAAAGTAATGGCTGAAAATGTGTGCAAAGCGTTCAGAGAGTCACACCGAATTGAGCTGATAAACCGTCTGAAAGAATATGGACTTACGATGACTTATAAATCTGTATCCCAGGATAGTGACGGACGTTTTGAAGGATTAACATTTGTGCTTACCGGTACACTTCCCACTCTGAAACGAAAGGAAGCACAAGAAATAATTGAAAAATTTGGTGGCAAAGTATCAGGATCAGTGTCCAAAAAAACCAGCTTTGTAGTAGCGGGGGAGGATGCAGGAAGCAAACTGATTAAAGCACAGTCTTTAGGTATAGAAATACTGTCTGAACAGCAACTTTTGGATAAAGCAAAGCAATAAATAGCTTAAAATAAAACGTTTAATCTCAACAAGATCAAAACTATTGGTCAATATTAACAATTCTTATAACCTTGTTTCATACATTGCTACAAACTTTACAAACCCTACTTTACAAAATTGTGAAAATAGTTTATAATATATACAGAAAGAAATTGTGTGTATAAAAGTGTGAGAACACGCAGTTAAATTTCGTTTTCGCAGTCGGATGTATCCGACAGCAAAAGTCGCAGTTATGTGATGTTAAAGCTTTACTGCGATAATACATACAGATAGCGGTTTGATCCGCAAAATCATTTTTTCCAATTTTTTAGGGAGGGTTATTACAATGCACAAGAAAATTGTAAAGGCTGTTACTGCCAGCCTTATGGCAGCTGCTATGCTGTCAACAACTGTTGCAACCGTAGCACCCATGACTGCATCTGCAGGCGAAGTGCTGGGCGAAACAACATTCGAGCACAAGGCTCTGCCTTGGCATACCTGTGAATCATCACCTGCAAAGCAGACATTTGCTATTGAAGATGGTACATTCCACGTTAAGATCCTGACAGCTGTTGGTGACGCAGGTGAGAAGTGGGATCTTCAGGTAAGACACAGAAACCTTGACTTCAAGGCTGGTCATACTTATAAGGTAAGCTTCAAGGCTAAGGCTAAGAGAGCTGGTATGGAGCTTTGCACAAAGATCGGTAACATCGGTGGTAACGAAGAGTATTTCGTTGTTAATGGCGATGAAATGCAGATGGGTCCTCACATGAATGGTAACTGGGGCAAGGCTTGCATCCTTTCTACAGAATATAAGACAGTATCCGGTACTTTCACACCTTCAAGAGACATCGAGGGTGCTGAGTGGGCATTCCACTATGCAAAGGGTACTAAGTTTGAGGGTAATGCTCAGGACGGTGATGAGATTTGGTTCGATGAAATGCATATCGAAGATACTGATCCCAGTGTTCAGCCTGATCCTAATAACCACTATGGTGCTATTAGCCGTGATTACAGTGGTCTGGAGAACAACTACATCTCAGTTAACCAGGTTGGTTATTTCCCTAATCTGGAAAAGATCGCTACATTGGGCGATAACTCAGGTGATATCCTTTTTGGAACATCAAGAATCGATATCGGTTCAAGCCCTCTGAAGTTTGAGGTAATTGATGCTTCATCCGGTTCTGCTGTATATGATGGCATGACAGAACCTAAGGGTAAAGATGCTGATTCCGGTGATAACGTACACATTATAGATTTCTCTAAGTTCACTAAGGAAGGCAGATATTATCTGAAGGTTGGTGATTGGAGATCATTTGAATTCAACATCGGCAACAATATCTACACAGATACATCTCATAATATGCTGACAAATGCTCTGAACTATTTCTATCAGAACCGTTCAGGTATTGATATCAAGACTGATTATATCACATCCGGTGATAAGACAACTCTTGCTCACGAAGGTGGACATAAGACAGATAGCGCTTCTGTTCAGAAACAGTGGGTTGACTCATATAAGAGTGCAGATGAAGCTACAGGAACATACAAGTCATCTACAATCACTGCTAATGGTGGTTGGTATGATGCCGGTGACCACGGTAAATACGTTGTTAACGGTGGTATTTCTGTATGGACTCTTCAGAATATGTTCGAGAGAGCACTTCAGACAGAAGAAGGCAAGAAGAAATTTGCTGCCGGTTCTGACCTGATGAAGGTTCCTGAGAATAATAATGAAATCCCTGATGTACTTGACGAGTGTATCTATGAGCTTGATTTCATGAAGCAGATGGTTGTTAAGGCTGATGAACCTACATGGGGCAAGTATGCTGGTCTCGTTTACCACAAGCTCCATGACCATAAGTGGACAGGACTTGCAACAAGACCTTATGATTATGAGACAGAGTGGAAGACAGTCAGAATTGTTAAGCCTCCTACGTTCGCAGCTACATTGAACTTTGTTGCTTGTGCTGCACAGGCTGCTCGTCTGTTGAAGCCATATGCTCCTGATAAGGCAAGTGAATATCTGGAAGCAGCTAAGACATCATATGAGGCATATAAGAAGAATTACTATCCTTATACAGATGCTGAAAAGACTAATGTAACATCACTTTATGCTCCTCTCGATCAGTCAAGAGGCGGCGGTGCTTACGGTGATACAGAAGTTAGAGATGATGCTTATTGGGCAGCTTGTGAACTGTTTGCAACAACAGGTGACACAAGTTACTATAATGATCTTAAGGAATATAAGGATGCATTCAAGATCACTGCAAGAGTATCCGGCGGTGAAAATGATAACACCTATTCTGCATTTAACTGGGGTAATACAGGATGTGCAGGTTCTCTGACACTTCTCGTAAACGAAGAAAACCTCAAGGGTAAGCTTGATGCCGGAGATGTTGAGAAGATCAATAACTCACTTATCGCTGCTGCTGATGATTATATTGCAACAGAGGGCAAGCAGGGTTACGGTATTCCTTACTTCTACGATGGCAAGGGCTATACAGATCCTGTTAACCTTACTCCTGATATCGTTATCAAGGGTTACGAATGGGGTTCAAACTCCATGGTTATTAACAATGCTATGGTAATGGCTTATGCTTATGATCAGACAAAGGATGTTAAGTACATGAACGGTGTAACAACTGCTTGTGACTATCTGTTCGGACGTAATCCTCTGTCATTCAGCTTTGTTTCCGGTTACGGTTCATACAAGCTCCAGAAGCCTCACCACAGATATTGGTCATATGAACTGGATAAGACTCTGCCTCTTGCTCCTGATGGTGTTCTTTCAGGTGGTCCTAATGCAGGTCTCCAGGATCCTTATGTACGTGCTCTCGGATTTGTTCCCGGTAAGGAAACCAATCCTTCACAGAGATGCTATGTTGACTCAATCGAAGCATGGTCAACAAATGAGGTTACTATCAACTGGAACTCACCTCTTGCTTGGATAGTTTCATTCCTCCAGGATGAAGCTCCTAAGGCAGGCGACGGTACAGATCCTTCACAGCCTACAACAAAGCCTTCAGATAATCAGCCTACAACAACTCCTACTGATAACCAGCCTACTACAAAGCCAACTGATGATCAACCTACCACTTCACCATTTGTTCCTACAGGTGATTACATCTATGGTGACGTTGATTTGAATGGTACAGTAGAGCTTGCAGACGTTACAAGACTTGGTAAATTCCTTGTAAACAAGACTGCTTTCCCGCTTGGTAATGGCACAGCTGAGACAGAAGCTAAGGCAATGGAACAGGCTGATGTTAAATATGACAAGGTTGTAGATGCTGTAGACCTTTCCGGACTTATCGAATATAATCTGGGTAAAAAGGCTCTTAAGGATCTCGGTCCTGCCAGATAATTTAGTCTGAGTTACTATAATTATACAAGAAGATCTCGTTTATCGGGGTCTTCTTTGTGTGTTGACAAAATGATATTTTTGTGATAGAATAATTATGTAATTATTTATAGGAGGTTTTATAAATGGATTCAATCAAAAAATATGTTGCCGAGTTTATTGGTACTTTTGTACTTGTCTTTCTTGGCTGCGGAACTGCAATGCTTGTTGGTTGCGATACTCTTGGCGGTTATGCTTTAACTGCTGCTGCTTTTGGTCTCGTAATCGTTGGTATGGCTTATTGCGTAGGTAATATTTCAGGATGTCATATCAATCCTGCCGTTTCACTTGGTGTTCTCCTCAGTGGTGGAATGACAGCAAAGGATTTTTGCGGTTATGTTGTTTCTCAGATACTCGGCGCATTTGCCGGATCCGGTGTACTTGCTCTTATATTTGAGCTTGGTACTGTTACTGATAAAACAGGCGGTTATGGTACAAATGGACTTGCCGGTGTAAACGATAGCATGGGTGCTGCATTTGTAGTTGAGTTACTTCTTACATTTATCTTTGTACTCACTATACTTGGTGTTACTTCAAAGAAGGGTAATCACGGTTCGTTCGGTGGCCTTATCATTGGTTGTACTTTAACTCTGGTACATATTTTCGGTATTGGGTTGACCGGTACTTCTGTAAATCCTGCAAGAAGCCTTGGTCCCGCAATCATTAACTCACTGGTCAATACCAAAACTGATTCATTGGAAAATGTTTGGATCTTTATTCTTGCTCCCCTTGTAGGCGCTGCACTTGCTGCATTTTGCTATAAGTTCCTGGAATCCAAGGATTGATCTTACTATTAAAAAAAAACTATGCTTAGATTTTATTCTAAGCATAGTTTTTTTTATTGGTTCAGATTGACCACAACATATTCAGATTTAGTTCCTGTTTTGAAAAGTATTTCCCAGTCTGATATTCCTGATGTTACTATAAAGTCAGTTCCATTTCTGTTTTCATAACCATAGGTTCGATCATTTATTCCAAAGATATCACCAACACGATTAACGGGAAATAGCTGACCGCCATGTGTATGTCCGGATAATACAAGATCAACAGGGGAGTTTGCTTCATTATCATAGTCATAGGGCTGATGATCCAAAAGTATAATATATTTATTTGTATCTATTCCGTTTAGGATTGTTTCCATGTCTTTTCGCTCTTTCATTGAACTGTCTTTTCTTCCTACTACATAAAAACTGTTGTCTATCAGCTCATATTCATCATTTAATACGTGTATGCCGTTATTGATTAATGCCTGTTCCAGCTCATCTGCTGTAAAATCACGGTTATTGAAATATCCTTTATCATGATTGCCAAAGCAATACCAAATACCATATTTCAGATCCATATTTCCGAGTGTCTCGCAGGCAGATAGCATATCTTCTTTTTTCGAGCCATCATCAACAAAATCACCAACAATAAACAGAATATCAGGTTTTTCTTTTTCTATTCTTTTCATTTCATCCGGGAAATTTTCACTGTTAAGTGTTGTTCCGAGATGACTATCTGCGAACATTGCAATTTTTAGGTCAATATTCTTATCTGTTTTTACAGTATAATCAGTCTGCCATATATGGTGTAATAGATACCATCCTATGGAAAGATATATGATGGATGCTGCTATGGCAAGCCATCCTTGCCAGTTAATCATGAATGTATAACCTGTAAAATGTTGAACTATACGCATTATTCCACCAAATATCAGAAAAAACGCCACTTCATGCAGTAGTATTATTATGGCATTAACCACTGAGAATACACAGGATAGTATGCAGAAACATAATGCTACTATTGCAAAGGATATAAGATGCCTTAACCATTTCTTCTCTCCTGCAAGTGTTTGTACTATGCCAAATCGTTCAATGGATACTGTCATGTATACAACACTTGCTGCTGCGGCTGCCAGCACCAGCAATAGTATTATTATCCACATCATCATTCCTTCCTCCTTTTTCATTTTATCACCTTCTTTTAAAAACAGCACAAACAATAAATTGATTGTGCTGTTTTTATATTATCAGGATAGTTTTACAAGCTTTATATTGGAAAGGGTCAGATTACAGTTTCCTTGTCCACCAAAAAGGAATTCAATTTTTGCATTAGCATCATCAGAGTTACAAGTGATTTTATCTGCAAAATGAGTTTTCTCCTTTGAAGTTTTTATCAATTTACTGTAATGTTCATTATTACCCTCGATCTTTATAGTCATATCTATCTCTGTTCCTATAGAATAGTCAAATTCCAGTGAATATTCACAATCTTTTTTTAGTTCTATTCCGGAAAGAACCGCCTTGATGTCCTCAGTAGTTTTACCACCGTCGGATACATTGATATTGAAGGATTTATCGTAGCCAACATATGGCCATGCATTTGCACCGCTATCCTTATTGGTTTCAAGATCATAATTGGCATCTGCTGCTATATCAAGACCTATTTTTTGGATTCTATACCAAGTGCACCACAAATCTTATCCGCAAGTACGGCAGATATATTTTTCTGGGTGATCTCAGAAGGATGCCAGTCAGAACCGTAACCGTCAGCTGCATTCTGTATTGCAGATTGATAGAACATTATATTCTTATCATCTGTCTGAGCTTTGTATTTCTGTACGGCTTTGTCTACATATTCATATATGTTCTCAAAGTCCATTGTACCCAAGGTGCATATTATCTGAGCTTCTGCATTGTTTTTACGTACTGTTTTAATAAAATCCACATACTTATCAACGAATTCTGTTGCTCTTTCTTCAAGGTGTGCTTTACCATCACCGGTTATATATGATGAGTCGTTTGTTCCTAAATTTATGACTACAACATCATTTTTACGTTTGCTGAAATCCCATTTTTCGCTGTAGCCTGATTGCTTACTTGCAACGTCATAACAGGGTGGAATAAGGCTGTCGGTATTCTTGTCTCCTGTGGTGTAGCCTGATATTATACCGTGTCCACTGTAACATATGGTCTCATAGTCGGCATTAAGTGCCTGTGCTGTCAGATAAGCATAGGATTTGGTAAAGTTTTCAGTTGTTGTTTTGAAATTTTCGCCGCTGCTTTTACCTTCAACGCCATAAGCACAGGTTATGGAGTCTCCGATAAATTCAATGCATATATCCTTTTGGGCAGTAGGACAAATAGGTTTTTTGACCACGGATTTAACCCTTATTTCAGCTACTCCAATAGCACCGTACATAGCTTCTGAGAGCATAATTACCTTTGCTGTACCGCTGCCTTTCAATTCTATACTTTCTTTTGAGACATCCATTGTTTTGTCACAAATCAGCTTGTCATTCATATATACAGCATATCTTGGTCTGTGATCAGCATCTGATTTGATGCCATCATCACCGGAAAGTACTATTTCAGTACTCTCACCTTTTATGTTGAATTCCGCATAGGAGCCGCTTTGAACAAGCCATGTAACACCGTTCTTTATAACATTTCTGCCACCGATCTTGACATTTTCTTCTGTAGCATCATATGATGACATTTTTACTTCACCTGCTGTATTGTTATTTTGACTTACTATTCTTTTAAGTATGAGAAGATCCTTGACATTTACCTTGCTATCATCGTTTACATCAGCGGCAGCAGCAGCTTTGTATGCTTTAAGACCATCTTTCTTTGTTAAAAATGAGGATAAAAGTGTTATGTCCTTCTCATCAACTGCATTGTCTGAATTAATATCTCCTTTGGTGACCGATGAATCTGATGTGGGATTTTCTGCTTCATTGGAGACGGTATAAACATTCTTATACATTGTTTCCGCCCATAGCTGCCGCATTCCGTCATATCCTTCACTGCTGGGATGAACGCCATCACCGCTTAGAAGATCGGGATTCTTACGGAAGTACGCATCGAAATCAGGTCCTTTGATAACCTGGGGAAAATCCTGATAGATCTTATCAACCATTTTATTGTAGTCGTCAAGGTACGTGTTTACACCCTTTTCAGTTGCATAAGGTATCTTGGGTATAATAGGAGTTTTACCGGCTTTCAGCACTTTCTCCACCATGTATGCAGTGTTATTATAGTATGTCTGTGCGCCGGTTTGATTGCCCCATGCATCGTTTGTTCCATAAGCTATACTTACATATTTACCGGGAAATGTACTGAGCCAGCGATCAATGTTATTCTTGCCGTCAGTACTGAATATTCCGCCGATACCGCCATTTTCCTGAGCTGGGTAGTATCTGTTGTCAAGACGATTGACATACTCAGCAAATCCCGTACCGTAACAATTCATCATTCCACCGGCTGTTATGGAATCTCCGAAGAATATCCAGCTATCCGGTTCCCCGGATGAAACATTGTGTATATCGAAATTGATCTGACAGGTTCCATTTTCTTTGCCATCTGCTTTTAAAACGTTGATTCTGATCCAGTTATAGCCTTCCATATCAACTAAATGCTGACGTGAATGAAGAGTATTATCTTTTACGGTGTCTACTGTGATCCAACCACTTTCAGGATATTTACCGCCATCTGCCTTGTTAACATCAATAGTATAATCGGTTGGCATTGAATTTGAGCTTTGATTTACCACAGTATAGTCATACTGACCTGTTGCATTATACCATGCTGCGATGACCTTTTTGCGTTGTGCAGCAGGAACCTTTGATAAATCATAGGCTAAATGCTGGGATGCATTACCTGACCAGAATGTATAATAATAATCATCATTTCCGGAGCTCGCTGATGAAGATTCTGAGTAAGCAGGACAGTTTCTGCTTATTATAGGTGATGCGGATGCATCGGCGTAAATGCTGATAGAGCCTACTGATGAAGCAGTAAGAGCAGCAGTCATTAGTATTGATAGGATTCTTTTATAGGTCATTAATTATTCCTCCTCTAATTTTGCGCAGTTTTTTTTACAAGATAATTATACCATATTTGTTGTATTATTGCAATATCTTTTTCATGTCTGTCAAAAATAATCTTAAAATTAGAGATAAAAAATGTTATTTAAACGTTTAAGCATTTTGCATAAAAGGGCTGTAATAGATTTTTCATATTTGTTTCAAAAAATGTATTGAAATATATTGTTCAATGTGCTAAAATATATGTAACAGATGAGGAAAGATTTTATACGATGCACTTTTGAATTATTATTGCACGTATAATCAATAAGTCGTTATTTTTATTGTATTTGTGCTTATATAGCACAGAAAGGAATGAATGATATGAGCATTAAGAGGAAACTATCGTGTATGCTTACTGCTGCTGCCTGTGGAGTCAGTGTATTGACATATGCTTTGAATACAGTAATTACAACAGCTTACGCAGAACCAAAACAGAGTACAAATGTGTTGGAACATTTAGACAGAGGTATTTCAGCTGTCAAGGTAAGTGATGGAATGCTGATAAGCTGGCGATGGAACGGTGATGATGATAACAATGCTGTTTTCAAACTGTATCGTGATAATACCCTGATTTATACTTCAGATGGAACAAAGTCAACCTGTTATCTTGATAAATCAGGAAATGGAAGCTCTAAATATCGTGTAGATACATATTCAGGAAATACTCTGAAGGATTCACAGGAAGCAAAGCTTATTAACGGAAATGGTGCTTACTTTGACATTCCTTTATCACCTCCAGGTTCTGATTATACCCCTAATGATATGTCTGTAGGAGATGTGGATGGTGATGGACAATATGAGCTTTTTCTGAAATGGGATCCTTCCAACTCAAAGGATAACTCTCAAAAAGGTAAAACCGGAAATGTATTCATTGACTGCTATACGCTTCAGGGAAAACGTCTTTGGAGAATTGATCTTGGTGTTAACATTCGTGCCGGTGCTCATTATACCCAGTTTTATGTAGCAGATTTCGATCTTGATGGCAAGGCAGAAATGACCTGTAAAACAGCTGATGGAACTAAGGACGGTAAGGGTAATATAATCGGAGATGCTTCAAAAGATTATAGAAACTCAAATGGATATATTCTTTCAGGTCCGGAATACTATACACTATTTGATGGTGCTACAGGTGCTGCATTAGACACTGTAGACTATGAACCGGGCAGAGGAACCGTCAGCAAGTGGGGTGACAGCTATGGCAACCGTGTTGACAGATTCTGGGGTTCCTGCGCTTATCTTGATGGAGTCCACCCATGTGTTATTACAGGACGAGGTTATTATACAAGAATGGCAGCTACAGCCTATAAGGTTGAAAATAAAAAGCTGAAAAAAATGTGGACATTTGATACCGGCAATGATAGTTCAAAGCCGGGATATGGTGATGGCAATCATAATAGCATGGTAGGTGATGTTGACGGTGACGGAAAGCAGGAGATCATGACAGGTTCTACCTGTATTGATGATAATGGAACCGTTAAGTGGTGTACAAATCAGGGACATGGAGATGCACTTCATGTTGCAGATTTGGATCCAACCAATCCGGGACTTGAAGAGTGGATATGCCATGAGGATAAACCATCCGGTTACGGTGTAACACTTATAGACTGCGACACAGGTAATAAGCTGTTTCATGTGAACGGTGCAGGTGACACCGGCAGATGTGCGGCTGATAATATTTGGACAGGCAATGCAGGTGCTGAGCTTTGGGGAAATAAACTATCCGATAATTCTACTCCGGTTCAGAACGCTAAGGGTGATAACCTTTCATGCAACAGACCTGCAATAAACTTTTTCATATATTGGGACGGAGATCTGGAAAGAGAGGTTCTTGATGGTTATACCGACTCTACTGCTAAGATTACAAAAATGAATGAATCAGGAAAGCTTTCACAGATCTTTGAAACAACAGGCTATTATACCTGTAATACCACAAAAGGTACTCCTTGTCTTTCGGCTGATATTTTTGGTGACTGGAGAGAAGAGCTTATAGTAAGAGCAGCCGACTCCAAATCCGTAAGAATTTTCTGTACACCATATGAAACAAGTACACGCCTTACCACACTTATGCACGATGCGCAGTATCGTATGCAGGTATCATCACAGAATACTGCATATAACCAGCCTCCTCATCCAAGTTTCTTCTTGGGCACAGGCTATGCACTTCCCGGTAGAAGCGGATATACAGTGCTTGGCGGCGGTACTACAGTTCCCGTTCAGCCGGTGGAAGATAATACTCCGGCAGTATTCAATGATGGTACAACTTACATGATCAAAAATGTTAATAGTGGTCTTTATATTGATGTAGACGGTGCCAAGGCAGAAAATGGTACAAATGTACAGCAGTGGGGAGCAGCTGAGCCCGGTTCACAGAATACATTCAAGCTCGTGTCCGCAGGTGATGGATATTATTATATAGTATCCGCAGTAGGTGACGGCGGTACATTTGTCCTTGATGTAACAGGCAGGAAAACGGCTAACGGAACTAATATTGATCTTTACCAGTTTAATGGCGGAGATAATCAAAAATTTAAATTTGTTAAGAACGCAGATGGTTCATACAAGATAAAGTCGAAGATAACAAATGATAAATCATGTATTGAAGTTGCATCTGCTGCTACAGGATCAGGTGCTAACATTCAGCAATGGGAATTAAATGGTGCAACCTGTCAGGATTGGAAACTGGAGCAGGTTACAAATCCCGGATGCAAAATGGATACAAGTGTTGTCTATACTTTTAAAAATGTGAACAGCGGTATGGTAATGGACATTACCGGTGCGGATATGAAAGACGGTACAAATGTTCAACAATGGGGTGGAAATGATTTTAATTGTCAGAAATGGACGCTTCAGGCATTTTCCGGCGGCGGTAACTACTATTACATAAGAAGCTGTGAGAACAATAGCTTTGTATTAAAGGCTGATGGCAGTAGCAATGGTGCTAATATCAGCATTGTGACCTACTCAACTAAAGACAGCTCTATGCTTTTCCGATTCTCCAAAAATCCGGACGGAAGCTATAATATAATCACTCATGCATCTAAGGATGCTTCATATGTAGAAGTTGCAGGTGCAAGCAAGTCCAGTGGAGCTAATGTGCAGCAGTGGTCGCCCACCAATAATACCTGTCAGAACTGGATCGCTGAAACTGAGGTGACAACTAAGGAAACTTCTGCAATTACTACAACGACAGTTACAACGACAGTTACAACGACAGTTACAACAACTGTTGCAACGACAACCATACCTACGACTACGACAATACCGTCTGAAACGGTTCCAGCAGTTAATCCTTTGAAGGGTGACGTAAATAAGGATCGTAATGTGAATCCGGTTGATCTGGGAGCTCTTCACAGATTGCTTGTAAAAGATAATAATTCAGAGGTTTTAGATAGGGATGCAGCTGATATGAATGATGATGGACGTATAAATGTTATAGATTTACTTATGTTAAAAAGAAGAATTCGTTAAATCAGGTAATAATCCTTTTCAAACAAATAGCCATATCAGAAATGGTATGGCTATTTTAAGGCAACACCGCACAAAGACCGCTGGAAGCTTTGCACGTCATCTGCTTGCAGATTTTCCGTTATCTTGCACAAAATCTCT
>CACZQG010000234.1 GCA_902783235.1 uncultured Ruminococcus sp. | reverse complement strand
CTTGCCATAAATAATCAGCCTCCTGTGATGTTATTTCTATTTTATCACAGTTTGCTGACTTTTTACAGACTTTTTTTCAGAGGGTCGAAATTCCAAACCATGAACTATCATAAAAAGAAAAACCGAAGTATTGTTACTACTTCGGTTTTCTTATATGAGATAAAGAGGGGGCTAACAATTTCAGGCAATACCGCACATAGATCGTGGGTCTGAAAGTCTTGTGCGGTACTGCATTTATTATCAGCAGTAGTTGTTTACCTCACCGGTTTTCAACTGCTTGCCGTTTGCCGCAAACATTTCTGAAACAGTAACTATCTGCCATCCCTGCTGCTTCATGTAAGGAGCCAGATACTCAATAGCGGAAGCAGTGGATTCGTATGTCTCATGACAGAGAATAACGGCGTTGCGAAGTGAACCGTCATTCATGCCGCTTGTTATCTTCTGTATTATCTGCTCCTTTGTAGAGCCTGACCAGTCACCGGTGTCCAGCTTGCAGTTTACCAGTGCAATATCACTGAGAGCCTGCTTTACCGTGTCATTCACACCCAGATAGGGAGGACGCATGACCTTTGCCGTTCCACGTCCGATGACCGATTTTACCTTGTCCGAGCATTTATCATATTCATCTCTTATCTGTGCTGCTGAAAGAGTGGTAAGATTTGTATGTGTCATAGAGTGATTTGCGATCTCCATGCCCAGTGAATCTGCCTTTTTAAGCTCATTCTGAGCAGCCGGGGAATTGATATTATTTCCTATGTAGAAGAATGTGGCATGAAATCCCTGATCGGATATTGCGTCCAGTATCCTGCCTGCATAATTGTGGTTGGGGTCGGGACCGTCATCAAAGGCAATTGCCATCATGGGCTTTGACTTGTCTATCCATGAAATGTCAACGCTTCCGTCAGCCGCTGCCGCTGCCTTGGGAGTATCACTCACCTTTCCTCCCCCTGTTTTCACCTCAGAGGCGGTGCCGGATGCAGCACCCACAGCGTTGTCGATGTAGTAATCAGTAGTGCTTTCTGTAGATTCAACATAGAGGATAAGCTCCGATGCTCCCGCAGGTATTTTGTATGAAGTATTTTCCAGCTTAGTCCACTTGCAGCTCTCAGCATCCGCCTTGGCTACTGTGCTGTAATTTGCTTCACCTGATGCGTCCTTGTATTGAAGAGTAAGCTTCATTTCAACTGCCGATGGGCTGTTTTGCATAACCGCAGTACTAAAGCTGTAGCTATTTCCAGGTACAAATTCCTTTGCATCCAGTTCATATGCAGCACCCTGCCAGGATTCAGCTCTGCCGGTAACTTTAAGTGAGCTGCTGCCGGAATAGTAGTTTGACGAGTTTAACGCAAGAGTGGTATTTCCTCTTGAAGTCCAGCCATCCTTGCCTGATTCAAAGGTACTGCTGAACATGGGATCTGTCTTTGCTGCGGAAGGCAGTGTGCCTGCCTTGGACAGCAGCATTTTCAGGTAAACAAGATCAAATATATTGATACTTCCGTTACCGTCCACATCTGCATTTTCCAGAACGATATCTGCCTTCTGCTTTGACAGGAAGCTCATAAGAGCCTTGGCATCAGCTCCGTTGACAACACCGTTTCCGTCCACATCCCCTGCTGTCTTTTCATCTGAGGGGGTATCCTCCGGATCGCCTGTGATGCTGACACCCTTCTTTGCAATTATAGCATCATCAAGGTAAAAATCGTTTGTACTGTCATCTGTTTCTGCGTAAAGAATTACACTTGATGCACCCTCTGGAATGGTAAAGCTTGTATTCGCCAGCTGTACCCACTTGCCCTTTGCACCCTCTGCCTTGGCTATCTGAGTATAGTTTGTCTTGCCGTCCAGATCGTATTGAAGGGAAAGCTTGAAGCTGTCCGAAGCCGCCTTGTCCTGCATCATATAGGTGCTGAAGCTGTAGGATCCTCCCGGCTTGTAGGTGACAGGATCCAGATCCATCTGAGCACCGTTCCATGCATCAGTCCTGCCGGAAATGCTCATGGACTTGCTGCCTCCGTGGCTCTGTGAGGATGTAAGAGCGGTCTTGACGCTGCCTCTTGCAGTCCATGCTCCCGAGTTGTCCTCAAAGCCGTCATTTGTGTAGTATCCGTTTTCATCCGGTTCAATGGGAGTAACGGGTTCTTCCTCTATCTTTCCGCCGATCTTCAGGATGTTTTCGTATACATCAGCCTTACCACGGCTCTGATAGCCCTCAATATTCAGTGCTATCTCTGTAAGATTACCCAGCTCAGGCAGACCTGCCTTTTCCCACGCCTTAAAATGCTCCGATACTGAGATAACGCCTTCTATCTTAGTACCCTTGGCAGCAGGCTTGCTTTTGCGGACGCTCCAGTACTGGTCAAAGGTGGAGTGATCCCCTTCAATGGAAGGCTTGTCAATACGCTGGGTCTTGTAAATGTCGTAGGTGCCGTTATTCACTGTTACCTCGCCCATTTTCTGAGCTTCATTTCCGGGCGGTCTCCAGCTGCCCCATGTTTCCACTATGTAGTATTCTACCAGAGGGCTTTTGCTCCAGCCGTAAACACACATATAGGAATTTCCGTCGGGCTGATAGTCAACACCGTATTTAATGTCCACATCTCCCAGTGTCTTGTAATTTACGGGAGGGTTGTATTTTTTACCCTCTCTGAAAAGACAGTTGTTGATATTGCTCCATTCACAGGTAAATGTACCGTTACCTGTAAGTACCATAGTGGTGTTTCCCGTATCCTTCCACAGCTCGTAATCGTAATCTCCCTCAGTGCCTACCTTGTTGTCGTACAGTGTTGTAGCAGCGGATGCACTGATAAAGGGAATGGAAAAGGTCACCATCATAAGTGTTGCCAGTAGTGCAAAAACCCTGACAGACAGTTTTTTCTGCATTGCTCCGATTCCTCCTTCGATATAATGCTTGTTGAGATCTCAGCTTCAAAGCTCAGCTCCCGAAAAAAAGTGGTATGTCCTTAAACGTTTAAGTTATTATCCTGTATTTTATTTTACAGTTAAAACACCCTTGATTCAATTCATTTATTGCGTTAGATGGCTGCTTTTTTTCATTTATTGCTAACTGCTCATATTTAATGGTAACAAATGGGGGAATATTATGTGTATCATTACCATACTTTTTTATTCTTCACATAACTAATAACACTTTTATTATTTTGTTAGTCTTTTTAAAAATGCGCCTCTCCCTAATGCGTAATTCGTAATGCGTAATGCGTAATCAAATGTGTGCCTACGGCACGAATTTAAAAGCAAAGCGAACCGGTTTTTGCTTTCGCTGAAATGATATTAAAATCATAATTTGTAATTCTTATTTGGAATTTCTCATTTTTATTTGCTCCTGTTGGGTTCTGTTTTTTTTAATAGTTCATGATTTGGAATATCTATTTTTACTTGTTTACGGATGGTTTTACTTTTTATGATAGTTAATGTTTCGGCATTTCTTTATGATTCGATAAAGAAACGCCGGCAAAGAAAGCGAAAAATTTTT
>CACZQG010000233.1 GCA_902783235.1 uncultured Ruminococcus sp. | reverse complement strand
TTTATTGTAGTGGTATTTATGACCATCTGCCGGAGAGACCGAGCCAAATACAATAGTACCTATATAATCACCCTCTTTGTTTTTCCATAAGTTATATACAGTTGGAAAACCTTCGTTTGCGTAGTACACAGCAAAACCATCAAGTATTCTGCAGGCTTCCTCAAATTCTTTTCCTTTGTTTAAATCACTGGGACTCATGATAACATTCTTCATTCTGATTCGTATGCCAGTTTCTTTGCGATATAGTTCCTGGTCATTACAGATTGTCTTTGCAATCGTTTCTGAACTGGCTTTTGGATCAAATCCAACGACTCCTCGATATAGTGTTGTTGGACTGTCTTGCCTGACTCTTTTAACACATGAATATATATCTTCTTCTGTACGTCCTCTTAAGAGAATAACCTCACCGGCATCTCGCTGTGTACTTTGATTTAAAATAATCATATTTCACTTTAGCCTCCTCCCTTTTCATTTTTATAACCATCAGTGCATCTTGATCATTCACACCGTTTATCTCCTGTGTATAATACTTAAAAAACTGAAACTCAAATTTCCTTACAACTTTCAGATCTGCATTCTTTATTCCTGGTCGGTGCTCATATTTCCATGAATTCTGTATTTCATTTACCGTATTTTTTATTTTTGTTCTATTCATATTGACTCCTGCATTTTACATTTATTTATTAATTTACTATCCTCCATCAGCGCCTGCCTTGTTGCAGGCGCTGATCTGCACCCCTAATGGTCAGTTTTCAACCACCATGGCACAGCCCGACTGAAACTACTACAGCCTCAGTCCCCATATTATTCTTCCCATTAAACATTAAATATTATTACTAAGATTCCTTTGAATTAGCTTCAAGGTAATCCTCCGTGTGAAATATGGCCTGCTCACATGGAAAAGACGAAAGAACCAAAACCTCACAGTCATATCGCAATAACCTGGCCCGTCCAACGCTTTGCTCAATCTCCGTTTGTATCCCATATAATTGGATCTCACGCAAAACTTCATCCTCATAAGTCGGGATAACAAAACTATAGCCATTGTATATAATCCGCCTCCTCTCCGGTCTTAAGTTAGTTTTGGAATTGACATCTGCCCCAAGATAAACCGCTGCAAGTTTTTCTGCATCAGGATGATGGAATGGAGTTCCGATTACCGCTATATTTTTTCCGGCATATTCATCAATGCCCATTGAATTGCCGTAGTGTTTATCTAATCTAATTGGTTCTTCCTTTACCATAATGTTAGTAAATTTTTTAAAAGAAATATAAATGGGATCTTTTCCATTAAAAAAAGCCTTTGCAAAAACAAAGGCTTCTGATTTTCGTTTCAAATCGCTTCGTCCAAGAGAGTGTCGTGTATATTGATTTAACTTTCCTCTGTACTGTACCTTCAATTGAGGATAGCTCATCACCTCCCTGTCTTTGTAATATCGTCTATAAATGCTTTCGTTCGCAGTCGCTGATAAAACAATTACTTTTGAACATGGCAAGACCATGGGACAATAATAAAGGAATCTGCTGCTCTTCTCTCCTTTTTCCCTTTTTCTGACAAATGCCTTTGCTCTCCATAAGTCATTGATGTTGCCCTCATATCCATAATCTGACAAGGCGCTGAGTTCTTCTGTTGAAAGCGCATTGTTTCTAATATCTCCTATCGTCAGATACTTCCCAACAGGACTGTTTAGCATTATCTTCGCAATTTTACTGTATCCATCAATATCATATTTAATCAGCAGCTTTAATGCATCCTCTGAAACTTCATGGGTGATGTTAAGTGCCTGATGTAATATGTCTTCATCAATGATCACTGTTTTACCTGACAGATATTGATCTCCAAGCTGAAGCAGATAAGCGTGCGTTGTAAGAATTATCCTCTGCCCTGAATATGCCTTCATACCGTTTATTATAGCTTGGAGTTCAGCACGCTGCTTTACACTTCCTGGATCTAATTCTTGTAAATACTCCCTGATCAGCATATTTGTTCGATTGTGAATTCCCTTTTCATGGAGCTGGATAATCTCCTGCTGGATTGTTGGAGGTACAAATGGGTTATTTCTTACTGTAGGAGTAGAAAAAATATCTTCCTCACTCACTCCAATGGCCAGTAATCTTTTTCGTCCTTCTTCTCGCGTAATATTAGTTGGGAATGCTACAACAAATGCTTTTTCCCTTGTTCCAGCAATAGTCCTAATATAAGCCTCTGTCTTTCCGAGTCCTGTTTGCGCTTTTATGATATGTATCCCCTGTACTGATGAATAGATTGCTTCCTTTATATTGGTCAGCAACTGTGTATATGCTTCCTCTATGCTTACATATTCTTCGTTTCCATTTGATTGGAAAACCTTATGATCCTGCATCACTGCCTGAATTAAAGTACCCTCATTCTGGCATGTTTCAAAAAACGGGCAATATGCTTCACACCTCTGAGGCTTATAATCCCATTTCTTCATATACTTTACATCAGTGCGCCATTTGGTACAGGTGTCCTCCGGATAATACTTACATAATGCCTGGAAAAACAGTTTCTCTCCACCTCTGATATGCAGCAGATTAAGAAGAAGACCAAAGCGAACTGAATGTGAAAATAATGTCCCCGATAAAAAAGATGATACAAGCAGACAGTTCTTTTTTATATATTCATGCTCAATTCTGATATAAGCTTTTGCATCATGACACTTTTGACTTTGGTGGTTTAATGAAATTGTATTTTTTCTGATTGCAAATATTGATGAATTTATGGATTCTATCTTATATATATATTCATTAATAGTAGGATCCATGAATTCATCAGAAATCAAGTCTAATTCAGACAAAGCACCCATTAA
>CACZQG010000232.1 GCA_902783235.1 uncultured Ruminococcus sp. | reverse complement strand
TATGTACAGTTATTCAAAAATATCACTGCAATCATTATAACATATATCTACATAAAAAACAAGGAAAAAACACGCCTATAAAGACGTGTTTTTCCTACCACTTTTTTTCTGTAAGCATTATATGCGAAGCTGTCTTATTTAAGATCCTCAGCAGTAAGCTTGCCGAGATTGTATTCAATGATCTTTGAAAGATCTCTTGAATCCACTATATCATCATGATTCACATCAGCCTGTTTCATTGCCTTGTCGCTCTTCAATGGATATGCAGAGCTGTTCATAAGGTTTTTGCTGAGCATGGTAACATCTGCAAGATCAACAGTACCGTTGTCATCAACGTCACCGTACAGATATGTCACATCAACAGGTGTTTCATCTGTTGTTGTAGTAACCGCTGGCGCTGTTATCACAGTAGTAGTTGTTGTAGTTGTTGTTTCAGAAGACTCATTTGAAGAAGAAACAGTAGTTGTCACCTGAGCAGGTGCATCAGTGTTGTCATATTCATATACCAGCTTTACGGTAGTATATTCAACCTCAACATCACTGCCGCCGTCTCCGCCTTTTTCGGAGAATTTCCACCAATCGGGCTGCCACTGAGCTTCTGTATCCATAGATGTTGCCTTTGTTTCCTTTTCATCTATGGTAAATATACCGTCACTGAAAGGAACAACTATCTCTGATATTCCATTGGAGAAGTTTACAGCCTTAAAGCCCCATACGGGAGCACCGCCGCCCTCAGGAACCAGCTGAGGGAAGCCAAGTCCGCCGCCGCCTGAATAGTAGGATGAGCCCTGTGTGGAGCGGCTGTTTACACCGAATACAAATTCTTTAAGATGCTCCTTATCACCCAGAGGGATGAGGATATTGCCGTAAGCATCTGTTTTAAGCTCACTTACCTTGTATTCTGTTTCCTTGATCGTTATATCCGGAGCTTCATATACCTTCTTATCGGATTCCTTATCCGAAAGCACGATATGTGCTACTGAGAGAGGAGGAAGCTCGATCTCTACTTTATTTCCGCTGACATTGTTGTTGACCTCGGCAATGCGGATATCACTGTGATCCTGCGTTACAGCATATACTACCGCACTCTTATAGTTCTTTGAAGAACCGTCAACAGTGATCACCGCTTTTTCAGCTTCGGTCTTGTTTTTATTGGAGAGGATCACGTCCAGATTTGAGTCGTCTTCACCATTGATAGCAGCATAAGCCGCTGCCTTGGAAACATCCTCGGTGGAAGCCTTTACAAGAGTATTACCAAATGCACTGCCTTCACCGTCATAGTTGGTGTAAAGATTAATAGCCGACTCAACATATGGACACTCGGGGAGGGTTCCCCAATATGTTGCAAAATATACATCGTTGTCTGCGAATGCACCAAGTGTTTCGGTCTCGGCTATTGCAGAGACAACGCTTTTGCCTGTAACCTTTTCATTTCCGATATTAGCTAAATTATATTCGGAAATAGCAAGCTTTGTTCCGGGATAGTACTCCTTTATAGATTCCTGTAATTTAGGGAGTACAGGGAAGTACTGTCCGAATGTGGGCTGCAGCCAGCTGTTTTCTTTATAATCTGCATCATAAAGACTTCTTGCTGCCTGAAGTGCTCCATCATCTGTGGAACAGTCCTGTGAATAATAGTGTATATCAAATACGTCAAGAAGTCTCTTGCCGCTTTCCTTTGAAGCCTCAGCCATTCTCTGGAGATAATAGTCAACATACCAGTTATAGCTGCCTTTCTTTTCAGCCCACACAGGATCTACCGTGCTGCCGTTATCACCTGCTGTAATACAGGGAAGAACGCCCCAGAGTGCCGGACCGAATATCTCAGCCTTGGGATCCACGTCCTTTACTGCGGAAGCCAGCTCTATAGACTTATCAATAAGCTCGTCTGCGCCGCATTCGTCCTTATGCATATATGGATGAGTATCATTCCAGAGGAAAGGCTCATTATCAAGGCTGTAGCCCTGGATACCGGTCTTTGATCCGGCATCGCCCAAAGTCTTTACAATAAAGTTTACATATTCATCCATGTATACCTTATCATCTGTTGTATCCGGTTCAAGTGAAAACTCACTGCCCTTCTTTGCCTTTACCTCCAGCCATCTGCTGCTGGGTGCTGTTTCTTCCTGAGTTACGGAGCCTTTCTTATCAGCTGCAACATATCCGCCCATCTGGAGAGTTGCCAGTCTGTAAGCCACATCCTGAGAAACTGTTTCCTCAGAAAGTCTTCTTACTGCATAACCGGCACCGTTTTTTTCATCTCCCAGGTGAGTATCCGAGCTGTTTATCCAGTCCTCACCTGCATTTGACCAGTTAGTCTCCCAGTTATATGCTGTATATCTGTTACCACCCTGACGAACTGCATTTACCTTTGCATTTCTGTAGTTACCGGTGCTTCCAAAATCGTTGACACCGTAGATCAATGGGCTGATAGCCTTCTTTTCTCCTGTGAGATCAACAGTAACATTCATGCTGTAGCTTCCGTCTGCATCAGCTGTAATACTTGTGGGGAATTGGGTAAGACAAGTAAGTGTCATTATACCTGCCACCAATCCTGCCATTTTACGGCGTAAAAACATAATTGATTTCCTCCTCGTTGCTTTGTAGTTTTTTATCTTTTTATCACATCATTTTTTCTTTCTGTCTATAAACACTGATCTAAGCCTTTATGCATTATTACTTAAACGTTTAGATCAATGCTTAAAATCCACTATATGATCCGCATTACGGGATACCCGAACAGTCCCTCCTGTCATACCCACAAAGCAATTGCTTTGAGGTGCGCCGGTATGCCGAAAGTACTGTTAGGATATCCAATTGCAGCGAATCGGTAACTATCTTTATGCAAAGCCGCAAAAGGTGGATGATATGAGACTTTGGAAGTAAAGATGAGGGCGGCTGTGCATAAAGAAGTGTTTGGATTTACTGCGGCTGAATACTCCTGCCGCAGCATTTTTTAAAGCAATAGCACCCGGATCGCTTGTGTAATCTGTGCGATATCGCCTTAATAATTGTTGTGAAAGATCCTCTCGTCTCTCTCTGTATATAATATAACATTTAAACCTTGAAAAATCCTTAAAGATCTTTAAAGAAACTGTATATAACGGCGGTTTTGGGATACTCGATTTTTGTTTTCAACATTGATATTTGTATAATATTTACATATTTTTTGTTCATTTGACCTTGTAAAGCCTTTGCTATTTGTTCATACTGACGAAATCGTTTAATTTTCTTGATCCAATAATAAACAGGGCAGCGCACTGCACACATCGTCTATAGTATACCGATCTCAT
>CACZQG010000231.1 GCA_902783235.1 uncultured Ruminococcus sp. | reverse complement strand
TCTTTGATAAAACTTTCTCTTAGAAAGTTTTTTCGCTTATCGAAGCCAGCGTTTCTTTGCCGAATAGCAAAGAAATGCTGAAACAAAAACTAATATAAAAAGAAAAACCATCCGTTAGCAAATAAAATAAGAAATGCCGAAACAAATACTAACAAATCAAATAGAACTATCCGTTAACAATTAAAAAGCATTTTAACGAACCATCTTAAAAAACATTTTACAAATCCGGAAAAATGTGCTATAATATACCTTGTAAATGATAATGATGAGAGGAGAGTATAATGGACAATATTTCGGAGCAGCTTGTGAAAAAAGCTGAGGACGGTTTGGATATGCTCCGGCGAATAATAATCATTGCAGGGGGTATTGCAGCGGTGACAGGTCTTTTTCTTCTGACGGTGCTGTGGAATCCCTTTGTGGTAATCCTTATTGCAGGAGCAGTGTTTGCAGTTTATTATCTGTTTATATCCACTTTTGTGGAATATGAGTATATCGTGTCCAATGAGTATCTTGATATCGACAAGATAATCGCCAAGCGCAAAAGAGTAAGTATGCTAAGTCTCGATATACGGGAATTTCATGAATTCGGTGAGTATAATGGTCAGAGCTATGAGGGCGTAACATATTCTGCCGTGGGGGGAAATGAGAAGATCATGTACGGTATATTTTCAAGCGGCAGTGCAGGAGAGGGAAGACTCTTGTTCTCGCCTGATGAGAGAACGCTCAATAACATAAAGCATTACCTTAAAAATAAGTTTTAAAGGAGAACTATCATGTCAGCATTACAGCAGCTTATAACCGGGTTTTCGGAAAACAAGACCCAGGAAACATACATTAAGATCATCAGAGCTATCCAGGAAACTGATGTACTGTGGATAGCCTATTCGGAAAATTCCAACAATTATTTTGTGGGAAATGAAAACGGAAGGGCGGCAGCCTATATTTTCAGCAGCAAGGATTTTTTTGATAAATACTGCGCTCATATGGAAAGCATGGGTAAAAAGATCATGGCAGCGGAAAACCCGGTAAAATACCGTATGATGCTGTTCGGGGATCTTTACAGGGCAGGCTTTGACTGTATTGTCATTGACAACGGTCAGCATTACCTGAATCTCAGCCTTTATGACATAATCAGGAAGCCTGTGCCTCAGACCGAAAACAAGCAGGCAAGACATATTGTCAATCCCCGGCTGCTCAGGACCGCAAATTTTATTTTCCAGGAAAATGATCGGAAAAACATCGACCCAAAGCTCTGGCAGATACTCTTTTCTGAGGTGTTCAAGGCGGAATATATCATCCCGGCGGATACCAAGGAGCTGAAAATAAAGGATATCAGCGATGGAGAGATACAGGTCACAGAGGACAGCAGGATCTATTTCCCTGTACTGGAAAACAGTGACGGCAAAAAATACTATCCCTTCTTCACCGACTGGAACGAGTACAGAAAATACGACAGAGAAACACAGTACACCGTAATGGCGGCAGGCTTTAAGGATATGGCAAGCTTTGTGGCAAAGGGGGATGGTATAGTAATAAATCCCTTTGGTGTAAATATCATTCTGGATAATGAGATGCTTAAGACCATAGAACAGGCAGCAGAGGAGCTGAAAAAGGAACAGGCTGTGATATCCGTGGGAGAGCCGAAGGAATATCCCCTTGAAATGGTGAGAAAGATCTCCGAAGCGTTGTGGGATAAGGAATACATTAAAGCAGCATATCTCAAGCTTATGATGAGAAACAATGACAGCAGCTATCTTGTGGCACTGGAGGGAAAGCTCCCTGAAAAGCCCGAACAGCTCTATGACGAGATAGCGGAAAATGCAATGCCCAATGCAAATAATATCCCAATAGATTTTATAGACTACTCATCCGAATTTGCCCAGAGGGTATTCAAGGATTCCCGTCCCTTCTATACCACAGAAAAGAAGGAAGATAAGTGATATGGCGTGTGTTGTTACTCCCGGGCAGATGAAGCAGCTTGAAAGGATTACCGATGAAAGCGGTGTTTCCTATCTTGAAATGATGGAAAATGCAGGTACGGGTCTTGCGCTTCTGATACTTGAAAGGCTGAAAGAAAAGGTAAATAAAAACGTGCTGTTTTTGTGCGGCAGCGGAAATAACGGCGGCGACTGTTTTGTTGCCGCCCGTCTGCTTGAAGAAAGAGATATACGCTGTACTGTGGCACTTGTATGCGGTGAGCCGAAAACGGATATTTCAAAAGAAAATTTCCGGCGGCTCAAAAATGTGACGATACTGACCGAATACTCGGATATCATTGACAATATCTCGGAGGATAAGTATTCCATAATTGCCGACGGTATTTTCGGTACGGGCTTTCACGGTGAGCTGCCCGAAAATATAGTTGAACTCTTTGAGGAATGCAGCCGTACCTGGGCGCATACCATAGCGGTGGATGTACCCAGCGGCGGCAACAGCCTTACAGGTGGGGTGTCGGAGGGGACGCTTGAAGTGAACGAAACAGTCACCTTCGGACGAATGAAATTCGGCATGACCCAGTATCCCCTCAGAGAATACTGCGGTGAAGTAAGGATAGGGGAGATAGGTATCCCCGAAAATGCGGATATCCGGCTAAAGACGTATATAAATATTATTCATGGACCGGTATACGGTATTTCACAGAAAGCTCACGATATAAACAAGGGGGACAATGGCAGGCTGCTTGTTATCTGCGGCAACGACACCATGCCCGGGGCGTGTGTCATGGCTGTGGGGGGAGCACTCAGGAGCGGTGTTGGACTGGTACAGGTGGCTTCCACCCCCTTTGTGACCCGGATGATAGCCTCACGTTACCCCGAGGCTATGATACAGCCCCTTAAAGCACCTGATGGATATCTTACCGAGGATAACCTTGATGAGATAGTGAAGCTCTCTCAAAAGGCATCGGCAGTACTTATCGGCTGCGGTATGGGTACGGCAGACGGCACTAAGGCTCTGATAAAAAAAATCATACAAAACATAAGCTGTCCTAAAATTATTGACGCAGACGGAATAAACTGCATAGCAGACAGCATAGATATTATTAAGGACAAGGGGGACGAGATCATTCTTACCCCTCACCCGGGAGAAATGGGTCGGCTTCTCGGCAAGACCGCTAAGGAGGTGCAGTGGGACAGACTTGCGGCTGTCACGGAGCTAAAGGACAAGACCGGCGCAGTATGTGTGCTTAAAGGCGCAGGAACGCTAATAGCATATAAGGATTATGTTTTTGTCAATCAGACGGGCAACAGCGGAATGGCAAAGGGGGGCAGCGGCGATGTTCTGGCAGGTGTGATCGCTTCGCTGACAGCACAGAAAATATCTCCCTTCAACAGCGCATCCGCAGGAGTGTATCTCCACGGTCTGGCAGGGGATATAGCCGCAGAGAGGTACACCCGGCAGTGCATGAAGGCAACGGACATTATTGAGTGTCTGCCCGAAGCCTTCAAGCAGGGTGACGCTGCATCCTCATCGCATTTCTCAGCTTGATATGCACTGCTGCACAGCGGTCTTTGTGCTTCATTCAAGTGTATACTTTTATTAATAGTAAGCTATACATACTGAGTAAGTGCGTGAGGTAAAAGCTTTTTTCAAAGTTTTTTTCAAAAAAGCGTTCTGAAAAACAAAGGCAGTTAAAATTTAAGGAATAAAAAAGCTCTTATTCAATAATTATTATAAAGGAGAGTTTTATTATGAAGAAATTGACTGCTTGTTTTATTACCGCTATATTGATGCTGGTGTCTCTGTGCGCCTGCGGCGGAATGGGGGACAAGAAGTGCTCGCCCGAGCTGGGGAAGCCCTTTACCCTTTCGGCTGAGATAGAGTACGAGGATATGAGGGCGGAGGCGGTCTTCACACGCCGTGACATCAATAACTGGGAGGTGGAGTTCTCCTCTCCGGATACTCTTTCGGGAATAATCCTTACATTCAAGGACAACAATGTTGAGGCTTCCTATAACGGTCTGAGCTTTTCCGTACCTAAGACAGCTTTGCCTATGAAATCCATGATATCAGCCTTTATCGGCGTAAGTGAAAAGGCTGCCGAGCAGGGAGAGCTGACGGGAGAGGAAAAGGATAACCAGCTGGTTGTAAGCGGAGAGACCGAGCTGGGCAAATATTTGCTGATATTCGATAAGAATAATGCTTTGTCGGGATTTGAAATGGAGAACCTTAAACTGAAAATGAAATTTACCGATTTCAGAGTGATAAGCGGTGATATATCCCAAAAGCCCACAGCCGAAATAGAGGATATTACCGGTGAACCGAACATAAGGGAAAAGGAAACGGAAGTCCCGGAGGAAACGGAAGCTCCCGAGGAAACAGAGACCACGGAGACAGGGGAATCGACCGATAGCTTACAGGATGAAAGTGAAGAAGAATAAATTTCTGCACCTCTCACAGCTTGTGGGGGGTGTGCTCTTGTTTAATAATTTGATTATATACCAATCAGGTCAAAAAAACGACCAATTGGTAATTTTGCCTTGACAATGCATGGTATGGGTGATATAATGATACCGGACAAAAGTCCGGATGTGGCATGGTCACATCAATACATCATCAGGAGGATATTAAAATGAACAAGACAAAAAAAGTATTAGCTGTATTAGCATCAGTAACAGCAGTAGCTATGGCGGCGATCCCGGTATATGCTGAAGAATCTGCGGAACCCACAACTGAAATACAGTCAGTCACAGAGCCGGGAGTTGATGATGAGGGAACGGATACCACACAGCCTGCCTCTGAAACCAATACAGAGGAAACCTCGGCAGAAAAAACTATAAAAACAATAATCGCTGAACCCCCGGCAGACTATGCGGAGAAAAATGAAGGCAGTATTGCCAAATGGAACGGAAGCGGCGATGTCACTGTAACAGCCTCATATCCGGCTGAGACCTTTGGTGATACAGGGGAATTTATAAGCCTTACATATAAGGGATCTGTTGTTGACAGCGGAAATTACACATATTCAAAGAATGATGACGGAAGCATGAGCTTTACTTTTAAGGAAAGCTATCTCAAAACCTTGGGTACAGGCTCGAGCTTTTTCTCTGCAAGCTTTGAAAACTGTAATATAGAGCATATTGTAATAATAAACATTGATGAGCCTGTATCAGAAGCTCAGGCTGATACCGTATCGGCTCCAAAGGTAGGTGCTCCCAAAACAGGCAGTAACGGCATAGGAGCAGCATCGGCAGTGCTCCTCTTGTCCGGCGTGACAGCATACATATTAAGAAAGAAAAAATGATATGACCACACCCCACAAAGCCGAAGGGCGGTAGTTGCAGGGTGATGCCCTCTTGATAGCTGTAATACACAAAAATAAAGCAAGGTGACGGCATATATATATATATATATATATTGACTTATATATGCTGTTGTGCTATAATGAAAATGTCAAGAAATATAAACCAAATGGGTTTAAGGCAATACCATACAACTATTGTGCGGTGGTGCCTTAACAATGGAGGGCTTGGATATGAGTATTAAAAAAAGTTTATGTGGTATTCTTGCTTGCGTCTTGTCGCTTGTCATTGCGTTGGCGGCTGCACTCTCGATTTTCAAAGTGAATGTTTATGCAGATGATGATAAAGTGCATAATAATGCACAGTCGTATGATATAAAAAGTGCGGCATATATTAATTTTGTTAATGGTCTTACACGATCATCAGCCGAAGATAAGCTTATAGCTATGGATGTTAGTAATGGTGCGGGTACCGGAGGTACACTTATTCACTATTACATTGCTACGCAAGGAAAGGGGCATTATGGAAATTATATTCGTGAATATGCGAACACTTATAATTTTAAGACAGGTGAATATAACGGCAGAGTATTTTCTGATATAACAATTTATAAAGATTT
>CACZQG010000230.1 GCA_902783235.1 uncultured Ruminococcus sp. | reverse complement strand
TTACGGAATTCAGCGGTGTATTTCCATTAAGATAGTAACCACAGCGATATATGATCGTTCCCAATGATCTGTCATAAATAAAGCATCCCGGCAGTATCCATGCATTAAGTGCCGTAAGACAGCTTTGGATCTGATCAGAAATTTTTTCATTTACTTCTGTAAACGCAAACAACAGTATCTGTGTCAGGAAAATGTTTTCCTCTTCTTCATTCACAATGATCTCATATCCCAGCTCAGTATCGTCCTCAAATACAGGAATACTGAAAATAAGGCTGCATTCGCCATCATCGCCGTCTTTGATTATGTATTCTCCAATTTTCTCTTCTATTTGCTTTGCAATAAACTCAAGATAAGCCCTTGGGGTATTATTATCCATTTTTTTGCCTCCTACTGACCAAGATAACCGAAGTCATCATTTGTAAGTATTTTACCGTATTTTGAGTAATTCAGCTTTACTGCCTCTATAATATGTGAGTTATGTATTCCGCAGTTTTCCGAGGCTGCAAGAAAAGCTGCATTTGTAAGTATTTCCTTTATATTGCTTCCAGGCAATTCAAAGTTTTCCGCAAAAAACTCAAAGTCAAGCGGTTCATCCACTTTTGCCTGGGCAGGCAGGATCTTCTTCCACAACATCAGACGCACATCAGGCGTAGGAAATACAAAATTCACCATAAACTTTATTCTTCTCTTAAAAGCATCATCAATATTATTGATGTAATTAGTGGCAAGTATGGTTATACCCTCGTAATCCTCCAGCTTCTGAAGAAGAAAAGCAGTATCTGCATTGGCATACCTGTCATTACTGTCCTTTACCTCGGAACGTTTTGCAAACATTGAATCAGCCTCATCAAAAAACAGCATGGCATTTATATTCCTTGCTCTGTCAAACAGCTGAGAAATATTCTTCTGAGTCTCACCAATATATTTACTTGAAAGCTGTGACAGATCGATCCTGTAAAGATCAAGCCCCAGTTCATTTGCCATGACCTGTACTGCCATTGTCTTTCCCGTACCGGGAGAGCCATAAAACAATGCACACAATCCTCTTCCATAGGGGGATTTTTTCATGAATCCCCAATCCTCATTGACTACACTGCGGAATCTGACCTGGTCGCAGATCATTTTCATACGACGCTTTTGCTCCTGACTGACTACAAGATCATCCCATGTGAATACCGCATTAATAAGTGTTGCGTAATGTCCCAGCTGGCTTCTGGAATGCTGCCTGATACCAAGTCGAATAATATCTCTGTCCAGAGGTTTATTCTCTGCCTTTGAAAGCTCAACTGCTGAACGAGCTGCTCTGTATATATCCCTTGGAGTCAGTATATATTGATTGGATATAGTCATGAGGGAGGTATTCTTTGACAGCTTTATACCCTTCAATGCATCCTTCCAGAATACCATTCGTTCATTGGCAGTCAGCATAGGAAATTCTATGCTTATACAATGCGCTTCTGTGTCATTGAATACACCTGTTCTTTCAGGAGTGATAAAAAAAGCGATATCAAAGCGTTTGGTTATATTTTTAGCCGCACTGCAAAGCTTATCGTATAATGAAGATCTTATCACATTCCCCTCGCTGTCCACCGACTGATCCCGTATTTCTGCCCTAAAGCATGGGATAGCATTCAAAAGCAATGTTTCCGTATATATCATATCCAGATACTTTTCCACATCATTTTGTGATTGCTCAATAAGCTTTTTAAGATCCACCTCCAGCATTGTATATCCCTTTTCAATGACAGCATTCAAAGCAGCATATCTTCTTCCGATACCCAACGGTCCATAAAGACCCAGCACCGTTGGATCAGCACCGCTTTCAAGTGCCGCTCCCAGAAGTCCATTGACCTTCTCAATAGTCTCTGTTCTTACATCTATCCTTTTCCGAAGATCATTCTTATCAAGCACACGGCAATAATCCATAAGCTCGGGAGACATTAAATTTTCACCCAAAATATAGGAAGTCAGGCGTCCATTAAGTGTCAATGACACAGCACTCTGACCTCTGCTGCCTCGGCACACCTTTTTGTTGCACATATATCTTATAAGAGGTGAGCTGCCCAATATCAGCCGTGATATATCAGCCGATTTACGGTATATGATCTCATACAGTTTTTTTATCAGCCATACCGAAGGGTATATATCTGAAGCATTGTTGTGAAGATATGCATATACCCCTTCATACTTTCTGTCATATTCTACGGATAATGCCAACGCAAGAGCGAAATACTCTATATCATCCAGTTTAAATATAAGAGCTGCCTTATCCATATGGGATATGCTTCCCTGCCTGATAGTAATTCGGTTACGTGAGACCAGATGGAAAACAGCATTATCTATCTGCTCATATGCTGCTTCCGAAAGAATACCATCTGACGGGTCTTCATCACCGGACAAAAGGATCTCCCGAATATTATCCGAAGACACTGAAAGGCATAAAGCACCGGTTTCACTTATATCAGGGAGCATCTCCCCTGTTCCGCCCTTGGCAGCGATTATTATGGCAAAACACATATCCAAAAAAGAATACAGATCTTTTAAAAAATCATTATTGTTGTAATATGGCTTTTTAATATCACCAAAACTGAAATACAGATCATAGATCCTTTTAAGTTCCATCACTTTCCTCCATCAGCCGAAATACCTGAATCCCAATATAGTAGTATCCAACTCTATAGGCGCATCCTTACGGAAATTTTCCAGCCTGATATCCAGCTCATTTATCATATATTCAAGAGAATAGAACTTTCCGGCTATATCATTTACTTCATCCCTGAGTCCTATCTCGGTAAATCTGTCTCCCAGCTTATTCTTCATTTCAGGTACACCATAGGAGGTGAATATCAGTGTACTTCCCTGAGTCAGCTTTATAGTTTCCTGATCGAAGGAAATCCCCTTCATTTTTCCCAGGTTGAACTGTATGGAAGTATTTTCAATGCAGTATTCTTCACCGGTACGTTTGACAAGTACAGGCGGCATTCCTGCATTAACATATGTCAAAAGCCCGGAATGAAGATCAATTGATGCAATTATACAATTAGTTGTAAGAACATTATTCTTGTTTTTCATGCTGCAAAGCTGATTGTTTGTTTCTGCTGCGATCCTGTAGGGAGGATATCCCATTTTGGCATAACACTGTATATTAGTGGATGCAAACATAGAAACGATCATCGCCGGCAGGCTGTTACCCTCCGATTCACCGATAACTATACACAGCTCATCCTCATTGACAAGAAAATAATTACAGAAGCTATATCTTCTGTATGTTGTATTCTTCATGCTGGCATATAACTCAAAATCTCTGCGTTCAGGAAATGGTTTAAGTGTTATATCAGCTGATACGGAAGAACGCAGCTGTTCGGATACATCGTAATCCGCCTTGAGACGCTCTTTTTCAATAGCGTTTTTTTCAATATTCGCCGTATATGTAACAATATCATTTGCCATACTGTTAAAGTGATTGGCCATCTGCTCCAGCTCATCACCTGTATTGACAGTAGTTATGGGCTTATAATCTATAGCCCCCGTCTCAGCGGTAACAAACTCATCCATATGCCTTGAAAGGGTCTTGACCGGTCTGACCACACTTTTTCGTATAAAATGTGTAAATATCGGCACGAAGACTATAAGGGCAATTATGAATATGACGATTATACAAATAGTTTCAATACGCAGTGCTTCCCTCATAACAGAAAAGGACATATCCACTGTTATAACAGTATCCACCTTACCGCTTGCATCCTTTATCGGCACCACGGCAGTTATATACATATTATCAATGCTTTCACGGCTATCCTTTTCATTAAAATCCTCAGTGATTATCTGCTGTTCACCTGTGCGGCAAGCTTCCTTAACCATTTCGATCTCACTGATCCTGCTTCTGGCAGACAGATCCTGGGTGTTTTCCTTTGATACATCATCGCTTCGTATATCATATATAAATGTTACCATATCGTCTATTGAACTATCCTTATTATACTTCGGACGATACACAAACAAATAAGAAAGATCAAATGTATCCACCATACTGCGAAAGCTTTTTTCTACTTCATAGTACTTTTCATCCTTACCGTTTATAAGCCATTGATCTATCAGCTTGTCATTGAGCATAAGGGTTGCTTGTTTTCCGCATCGGATAGTTTGCTTTTTGCTTTCCTCATACACTCTGTCAATTGCCAGAACGGATGCAATAACAGCTTCAACGATCGTAACGATTATTACAAAGACAATTATCCCTATGGATATTTTTACATTCAGCTTTGGTATTTTTTTCATATATCCATTTTCCTCTGTTTATCCTACGGTAAAGGCAGAATACTGCCCGCCTATGCCGTATCATAATATCTCTATGTACCTGTTTTCTTCCTGTAATGTGCTGTCTGATAAAAAGGCATCACACATTTTAATGTACTTTTTTGCCGCTTTATCATTAGCATCAAATTTCAATAGCTCAATAAAATACGACCTTGCCTGTAAATAGTTTCTGAGATAAAATTGCTCAACACCGGTCTCAAAAAAGAGCCTGCTTCTTCGTTTGCTGTATTTGAGCTCCTGGGTATCACCATCATAAATATCATATATGTATGTATTCATATCTCTTGATGACAGCTTGACCATGCCCAGCCTTCTTGCATTATAGCGAGACTTAAAATTCGGGATGCTGTCAGCTGTTATTTCTGTGATAAGAATATGAGAATTGTATTCAGAGGCAATAACACTCAATGTTTTTACAAATCTCTTTATTTCGGATAAAACAACAACAGAATTGAAATCATTATAACACAGCTTTGTCATACACAATAGTCCTGTTCCTATACCGATGCTGACGCTGCACCTTCCCAGAATTGAAATGACCGACTGACAAATAGTAACAGCTGCTTTTACAGCATTTTCGCCCCCGGAATCAAAAATCGCAGTAATATTCGTTTCGGATATATCCACGATCCTTCCGTCTGATCTGTAAATAACACTGCCTATAGCTGAAAGGACTTTGCCAAGCTGTATTATAGCATCCTCCTTATTACGCATATCAGCTATGCCTGTTTCCTTGATGTTAATACACATCAATACTCCGTTTATCTTTTCCGGTTGTTCTGATGCGGTATTGTTGTATTCGGGTATATAATCCATATGATCTTTCCTTTTTTACGGAACTTGTATATTGAAAGTTCCCGGATTAGCTATCTGTATCACTCCACCGAATGAACACATAAGCTTGCTTGTATTGTTAAGTGCAGGATTTCCGCCGATAAGTACCGTGGGACTTCCGGGTGTCCAGGGTGCTGTGGTGTTTGGAGTGCAGGGACAAGGAGTAAGCACTCCCAGCGCTGCCGCAGTAGCCGCTGCCACCGTGGGATTTGCCATACTGGTACACATACCAAATGGCATTATATTTACAAAAGGTTTATTATCCATTATCGTAGCCACAGGCATTGATGACAACACCTTCTTCTGAGGCAGCACATTCAGCACCGATGGTGAAAGTCCGAACGGACACATAAGCTGTGCGCCTCCCAATACTACCATTCCCATATTATTCCTCCGTCAGATCATCAGCTTTTATGTCAGCAAAGCAATTGGTATAAGCTTCGGGCAAGACCTCTCAGGGTTGTTTCATCAGATGTACTCTACAGGTCTTCATCAGAATGCATATAACTCATAAAACATACAGGTACAAATCTGTCAGGCAATATTTATTCCCTGTTGCCTTGATCAATACCGGCTTTACATCAGATCTATCATAATATTATTCTTCCCTTCAAGAGGGATAGTTCGCTTTTTTCTGCCGCATTGACATATGATCTCATTACTTCCTGCATGATCCTTTCTGATAAGTGCCATGAATCTTCCGTTCTCATCTGCCTGAGTCTCAGTGACCGGTGATACAGAAGTCCCCACCTTGGGAAAAGTCCCCTTAACCCCTTTTTCCAGAATGTATTCTGCCGAATCATCTTTTTTTCGTTTCACAGCACGTATCCTCTCAGCAGTTCCTTTGCTTGCCTTGATTCGCAGCAGTCTTCCTTCAAGATCATTTGCTCCTGTTCCGAAAACAGATATAGTGTCTGTTCCGGGTGTACAGTCTGTAAGAATTTTAAGAACTGCTGCCTTGTCCTCGGAAAAAAAATATACCATAGAACCCGGTGCAGCTTTGCCTTCTATTCTTATGCAGTCGATATAAGGTCGGTAAAGCTTATTGGGATGAAGTCTTATCCTGAGAGGAAGCATCTCATCTCCCGTAAGCTCTATTCTCAGCTTTTTCTCACTGAATATACTGCCATTAGCTGTAATCGTATATTTTCCCTGTAAAAGTCCGGTAAAAACAAACCATCCGTCATTCTTATTTATCGGCGGACGAATACCGTCTATGCTGACCGACCCATTACTGCCTTTTATCGCTTCCCCCGTCAGATCATCTATCAGTTCAACAGCCAGTGAGACCGATGTAACATCACGACGGGACAAATTGAAATCTTCCATAAAAACACCTCATATTTTATCACAGTCTATCATCCCGATAATCTGTTGACAGCCAATTATGAATGATCCTCTGCGTAAAACCGTCCATCTCAGATCTGGCCAAATGTAAAATCTGTTTCCCTGACTCTTGTTATATCTGTGATCCTCTCGGATTCTATTTCCACCGGATATACCTTGTAAAACAATGATAATCTGTAAGGCTGATCGTTACTGTTCCATATACGGCGTTTTTCCTCATTATCAAGCTCCAGCAGCTCGATCTTCGGAGGATATCTCAGCTCGGAAAATGCCTTACCGTATACTTCTCCTTTCATCACAGAGTTTCCCTCAATGAGCTGTATAGCCCGTCCTATCAGCTTAGCCTCCTCTATGGCACGAAATTTTATATCACTGGCAGAATAGGCAGTTATCATGAAATACAGATCCATATACATAGGAGGATCCTTCATCTTTCCGGCTCCCACTGCTATCCTGTCAACAGGGATCATATCAGTGTTTCTCTTTATATCATAGAGAAATATCCCAAGTGACACATCCCCTTTATCCGCAGGACTGCATACTCCTATGCCTTCACTGTTAGGGATAAGCTCCGGTACCATTCCGGCTCTTAAAAGCTTTACCAACGCATCTGAAATATCTGATATTATACTATAGCCCGGCATATCTATGTCCTTTCATTATTTTGATGGCTGTGTATTCTCTCCGATAACCTTTATTACATCTCCGTTTTGGTTGTATTCACTGCCCTTAATTCTTGATCCTGCACGATATTCACCTACAAAGCGTGGCTTTCCGTCAGGATACAGCTCTCTGCCTTCTCCATCGTAAGCTCCCATGTAGAAATTACCATCATATATGGGTGTTTCATTTTCACCAAACAGTGTTCCCTTACCCTGATATTTGCCTCTTGAGAATTCACCCTCATATATCAGACTTCCATTGGAATAAAGGCTGCCCTTTCCTTCGTAAGATCCGTTTTTGAACGCACCATCATAGATAAGCTTGCCCGTTGAAGGATCATACTGTTTGCCGCTGCCATTATAGACTCCATCAATAACATTTCCCACATAGATGACCTTACCGTTCCCATCTCTTATAGTAGTAGTACCATTTGTTATTTCTTCCTTTTCATTGATATTACCGCTGGAGATCACTTTTCCGTTATCATCAAAGAAAGTACCGCTTCCGAATTTTTTACCGTTTACAAATCCGCCCTTGTAGATCATAACACCGTCTTTATACAGCTTACCATCGCCATTATAAACACCGTTTTCAAATCCGCCTTCATATATGAGCTTGCCTTTTTCATAAAGCTTGCCATTTCCCTGATATTTTCCCTCAGCAAACTCTCCTTCATACAACGGCTGTTTATCGTCAGAATAAAGCTTTCCTTTTCCATTGTACATACCTTTGCTGAATTCGCCTTCATAGAGCAGCTTGCCATTTTTGTAAAGTACGCCCTTGCCCTCATATGCTCCCTCAGCAAATTCACCATCATATATCTTATCACCGGTTTTCACATCATAAAGAGTTCCGCTTCCGCTGTAATCACCTTTCCGGATACCACCTGAATATTTGATCTTACCCGTATCATCATCGTAAATTGTGGTGGTTCCATCCACAACACTGCCGTTTCCAAGCGTTCCTTCTGCTGTCACAACTCCTGTCTTATCATAGAAAATACCATTTCCCTGCATCTTGCCCATGGAAAAGTCTCCATCATATACAAGGTGTCCATCTTTATAAAGCTTGCCCTTTCCGTTATACACATTATCACTAAACTCTCCCTCATATATGAGAATATCATTATTATAAAGCTTACCGGTCCCATCATATTTGGAGTCCTTGAATTCACCTTCATATATCAATTTACTGCTCACACTGTCATAAAGCCTGCCGGTGCCGTTATATTTATTACTGGAGAAATCACCATCATATATTCTATTGAAGGTCATGGTATCAAACAGAGTTCCGTGACCATCGTAACAGCCCTTTACAAATTCACCCATATACCTCATACTGTCGTTTTTTTCATCGTATAAGGTTCCGTATCCGTTGTATTCACCGTTACTGAAGTCACCTTCGTACACTATTCCCTGATCCCCTTTTGCATATTCCGTTCCCTTTCCGTTATATTCTCCGGCTGAGAAATGACCTGTGTAGCGTACATCACCGTTTTCATAATACAGAGTACCCTCTCCCTCGTACAGATTAGATATAAAACCACCTTCATATTCCAGGCCAACACCTGATTCAAAATAAGACTTACCATATCCGGAATATTCACTGTTCATAAAATCTCCGGAATAAATCTTTATTTTATTATAATTATATAACTCTCCATGTCCTTCGATACGTCCTTCATTGAGAGTTCCCTCAAATATAAGATTATCCAGCTGCTCTGTATCATAAAGCTTTACCTTCCCATCATACTTTGCAGCAGCAGCACAATTGACCCACATAGAACGTGTAAAAAATTTGCTCACCACCCAGGGATATACAAATTTCCCTATACATATTATAGCTGCGATCAACAAAAGCACCAGAACAATAATCAGCTTCTTAGCAACAAATCTGTCACCGATAATAAGATACTGCTTTATAGAATGCGGTTTGGCAGCTATCCCCTTTGTCCCCTTCTTGACATCTCCGGCAACCTTACTGACTATATTCTGAGGATTGAATTTCCTCAGAATATTTCTGCCGAACAGCATCAAAGGAGTAAAGAATATGCGCTCAAACTTTTTCAGAAAAAGCTTAAAAGAGGAAAACAAATTAAAATTCATCTTATCACCTTGATTTATCTATATCCACAATACCGATCTTATCAAAATGCGGATCTTTTTTATTAAAATCATCATTACCGAAAAATACTATGGCAAGATATATAAGTGCGCCTATTATTAGTCCTGCCGTAAGTATGATCTTTAGCTTGCCAAATAATTTCTTTATCTTTTCCCACAACAGAAACCAGAAGGTCTTAGGCTCCTGAGAATCAGGATCTTCCTCCTCCACCCTGTTTTTCATAGCATGATACTCGCTGTAAAGCTCAATACGTCCGCTAACTGAATACTCGGGAAGTTTGTCAAAAAAAGCTATAAGCTCATCAGGTATTCTTTTTTCCAGTTCCTTTGAAAATATAAAACGCAGAATACTTTCGATCTTTTCAGGAGCATTGCACATTCTGTCATACATAATATCCTCAATGGGATAATTGAAGTTTACAGACAGGTCTTCCGCTACTATAATGTTATTCTCCGAAAAGCATTTGTCAAGAAAATAATCCGGAAGTTCAAGTATTACCGCTTTTTCCAGTATTTTTCTTCCCAGCTCCAGCCTTTCCCGGAAGGAGAGATTTTCTGTAGCCAGTTTATCCTTGAGAGTAACACCCTGTGTATATCTCATAACTATACAAAGCATATTATCATAATTAAAATGCTCAATATAATCAGAAAATGCATTAAAATTCACATTTTCAGATACCCAGCCGATTATATCCGTAAACATTTTTTTGTGTTTGACACAGAGTATCCTGCATAATCCGCCGCCGCTGATATTGCGGCATATGTAAAGATCAAATGTATGATTACTTTCTACAACGCTGATTATAGGATACTCATGTTCATAAGTACGCAATACCAAACGAAAATGCTCCTTTCTTTAAAATCGGGAACAGAGCCATTATTTCAATGCAGTCCCCTGCATCATTCCCTTACAACTACCATAATAGATGCCTTGACCTCATCATAAACTGCACTCTGAGCCATTACCTCATACACACCCTCAGTATTTGGTGCAGTATATAGACCATTGGAATCTATCTCCCCTCCGCCGGGTGAGACAACAGACCAGCGAACTGTTTTATTGGTCATATTAAAGCATATAGCTTCAAGATATCTGTTTTCACGGGGTTTGATAACCAGAGAGTTGGGCTTTATCATTATTTTCATATCCTTCTGCTCACTGATCTTCTCACTGACATCACGTATAACAGTCCATTTTACATCCACATAATCCACAACTATAGTAGAACGTGGCTTTATACCTATAATAAAGCTTCCACGTTTTGGATCAAGCCTTGCTGCAAGATCTATATCCAATGTCTCACCGGGGAAAATAGATGTATCTCCATATACAGTACTGCCTTCTTTTCCCGGCGTTCCAAGTATAATTGTCACGCTGCCAAGCCCCAGTGTATGAACTATCTCATCAGAATAATAAATGGCATTTTTAAGACTTCCATCGCTAAGATTGATCCTGCATATACCGCTGGCGATCTCTTTGTTGTCCACTGTGTTCTGTCTTAGCACAACAGCATTATCCGTATTGGCATTCTCTGATCCGAACTTATCGCTGCCCACGTCTATATCACAAAGTGCCTTCAGCATGGGATTTCCCACAACATATTGTCCGAATGGTACATTTCTGACACTTTCGATTATCAGTCTGCCTCCGGCATTGATAACATTCAGTCTTGCAAGATAAAGTCTACGCGGCATTGCTTCACGGAGAAATGTGTCCATATTCCTATCATACATTCCTCTGACAATTGCTTCCTTGATATCACCTGAAATTATATATGTTTCCGATCTTCCGGCAATAGTACCATTGGCAGGCATACTGTCATATGTGAGTGAAAAGGTCATTGCATCAATAGTCGCTGTGCCTTCCGTGTCACTGACATTATTTGATTTAAGCTTATAGGTCAGGGAATATCTGCCTGTTTTGTCATAAAGCATCTCATTAAATTTCACTCTAAGAACAGAGCTGTCATCCTCCACTGTATTAAGGCAGACAAGCTGAATATCATAGGAGAATGACACAAACTGCTTACTGAAATTCTCTACCTCGATCATGAACTCCACCTCGGACATGGATCTTGCATATTTAGGTATAACATGAGTGATCTTCAGGTTTCCATCCCAGAATACAGTAGTACGCTCCTCGTATAGCTCACCGGGATCACCTGTACCGTTTTCAGGTTCCTCATCAATAAGATAAAGGCTGTATCCCTCCCTGATCCTGTCGTATGTACCGTTATCATTATCATCAGCTATACTATGACCTGCACCGCCTTCGACTTCCTTGTATTCAAGACAAAGATATATGTAACGGCAGTCACCGCCGGATGTGGTTCGGTCATATCCTTTTATATCCGAGATCTTTTTGGTAACAGGAAGATCAACTATTATCTCTCTGCCGGTACTGTCTATAGCAAGACCGCTTTCAACCGATATGGTCTGCTCATCTATCCTGACCACATTCAAACCGCAGACTACACCCGAGCCGTGTATCAGACGGTTTATCAATCTGCGCTTATCATTCATGTATTTTTGTTCAGCATTAAAATCTTCAACGCTGAGCAGCATACCATAATAATATTTGTTTCTTTCAAATGGATAAAGCTGTGTATTTTTCATATCAGACCCCTGCTCATAGCGAGCATTCTCCTTTGTTAATTATACAATATGATCAGACCTAAGAGCGATCATCATTCTCGATGTCATCACTGTTTTCTGACCGTTCCTCACTGACCTTCACAGAGTTTTCGGCTTTTCCTCCCAAAGATATAAGATTCAGTGGAGATTTGCCGTCAAGTGCTGCCGTTTTATATTGTCCCAGTCCGCTGTTTACTCCCAGATATGAGTATTTTCCCAGGAATATGTGAGGTTCCAAAACTACAAAATTCAGTTCAGCAGTTACAGGTATCATTTCCTGTGCAAGCTTTTTTACTGCATCCGGATCCTCACAGTTGTTGACAACGACTGTGATCTCATACGGATCATTTCCATAAAGCTTAGCAAGCTTCTTTTCGTAGTAATCTGCTCCGGCTCGGTTACGCAGAACTCCGCCTTCTATAATATATGGCTTCTCACCTGTAAAAAGCTCGATAACATCAGACAAGCTCTGACGAGTACCTCTTTTCCTGTAAATATCCACTGCCGACAAAAGTAATTTACGAAGCTTCTCTTCCTTCCATACACTGCTGTCAGATATACTGAGCCATTGAGAAAGCCATTGCAAAAATTCCGATCCTGCACATTCCGGATCAAGATTCCGCACTACGTCCCTGATATCCTGCTCCAGCTCCTCATAAAAGGTCTGGAAGATCCCCAGGTATCTTTCAAGAAAATGAGTCTCACTATCTCCTCTTCGATAAATTGACGGTAAATGATCTATCCAGGATTCAGCAGGAAGGAAAATTCGTATATCATCTACTACCACCTTAACATTTGCCGAACGGTATATCTCTAAAAAAACCCATATATATCTTCCGCTGATGTCATGCAGCAGTATGTCACGGGCACCGTTTACCCGTTTTTTTTCAAATTGTCTGAGTGCGGCAAGCTTTGAATTCAAAGACATGGAGCTGTCATGCATTATTTCATTAACAGTTGTATTATTGTCATTATACCGCATATAAAGATCATCTGAACTGTAAATGATGATCCTCATGTGCTCACGGCTGCAGCCGGAGGCATTGACCAGAAGCCTGTGCCATACCATCCCACGCTCTCCCGAGTCAAAAACTCTGGTGAGAAAGCATCCCATACTCCGCTCTTCAATATCATCCAATTCAAGAGTGCTGCCATTTATATGCATATTTTCATATATGCCTCTTGCATAATCACTGCTCTTGTTGATAATAAAATATTTAAGTTTTTCCTTCATGATAAGCTCCTCATACTTTAGATGCCGGATGATACGTTTATCACTGCATACCATTTTTGAAAGGCTGTGTGAGATAATTCAGTTAAGACAATACCGCATAAAAACATCAGCTGCCTCATGGTGCTTTGCTCCTCATGATCTAAGCAGTAAAATTAAACGTCCGCTTGGGTCATGTGATGAAATCTGTCTCCTAAGATGGGGGCATCCGCAACACGGTTATAGCTCCATCACTGATTAAGTACGGTAATATCTGCCTGAGACAGATAGCAGGCAACATTTGGAAGCATCTGTAGATCTCCTTCTCTTGTATACCTGGAACCGCTCCCCTCACTTTGCATGGTGAGACTTTTGACGGATACTACCCCCTCCGTCTTATCTATAAGCTCATATAACAAGCTGTGCTCTGCTCTTATGCCGAATATATCCTTCATTTTTTCAAAATGCTCCTCCATACGAAGCAGGATAGCTTTTTTAACAGCAATAGCATCGCCTGTCACAGTCACATCTGCACAAACAGTAACTGCTGTATATTCAGGCTTTACTATACGAAACTGCATTCCCAGCATCCGTCTTTTCTCCAGAGCATTCATTATATTTTTCAGATATCTCTCATCAGGTATCACCTTTCCGCTGTTGGAGCATCTCTTTACTGCCACTGATATCACAGGTTCATCACCTTGACTGTCATACTCATGTATTACCTGACATTTTTCAATTTTAAGTCCCTGTATGCCGCATATGTATCTTTCACAATCCCTTTCGGTAACTATAGTTTCTGTAGTCCTCAGAAGGTTATGTGCTCTTTCACAGCATTCTTCAATGGTCTCCTCATCAATACCGCCAACAGTTCTCCGTCTGTTAAATATAATTATCTCATCATCATTCAGATCAGATGTACTGTTTATTTTTCCTACTGAGACATTTCCCTCTGCTCCTCGTGTCAGAGCACAGCCGATAATAAATATCCTTCCCTCAGGTGCAGCACCTCTTATACAATCTCCAAAGATAACCTTTCCCTTTTGAGAATCCAGAACATACACAAGATCCTCAGGTTTAGCTGTTGAAAAATCATTCACCTTTTCCCATTGAGCAAATTTTCCGCCGCTGTCAGGTATTTCAGTCATCAGTGTAAAGCTGTCATATTCTATATCCTTTGTTTCAAGATCATATTCCTGAAATGGAAGTCCCAGCCCATAGCCTATTTCACTTCTGACATAGAAATCATGTTCCATGTTGACTATACGGATACCTTCAGCTTTCTCCGCCCCGGATACAGTATAGATCACATCCCCTCTGACAGGCTCCGTCTGTTTACTGAAGCTTGCTGCCAGGGTATAGAGCCCGTCATCTCCCCTGAGGTATACTTTTGAGTCACCTTTTTCTGCAAGCTCTGTATGTACTGTAAGTGTGTCCGAAGGGAGAAGGTCAATATACTCAGATTTGGTATCAAGCTGTGTCAAAAGCAGAAGCGGAAAATCAATACTATGTATTACAGGCAGAGTATCATATTCGCCCCCACACAGTCGAAACCTTATAAAATAGGCTTCATTACCATCGATATCACACTTATCATGCTGCTCCGAAAGCATAAATCTGATATTTCCCGAATACAGAAACCCATATGTATCATCCTTGCATTGGATCTTTTTCCACTGTCCTGCACTGTAGTATTCCATTTCAATATCTACAAGAGGTACAAAGCTCAGGGGATCGGTAACAGGATTTCTCTTTGTGCTTTCATCTTCACTTAGAGCAATATACAGATTATGCCATTCTTTTTCTTTCAATGACTGACTAAATCCAATATAGAATGTACCCTCATTTTCTGTTTCAAAGGGAAGAATATGAAGATCACCGCCAAAATCCAGCTTTATCTTGCCGATAGATCTGAAGCTTCCCTTGCCGTTTTCTCTGATACAGCTGAAAATATCAGCAGAGGAAACATATGTCTGCTCGTTTACCTCAAAGCAGATATCACCTGCATAAAATTTTGTTCCTTTGGCAACGATAACATCTTCCATATATATGACCTTGACCTGTGTTTCCGATGGCTTTTTTGTCCTTCTGCGAATCCCTACAAGCTTCAGGTATTTTATTATATTATCATCGCCTATCCTGTTAAGGGAATATTGCTGCATTTCTTTTAGCCAAGCCAACATCTCAAGTATTGTAATACCCGGATCGTGGTAATTGAAATCCGTCCATTCGGGATATATACCTGCAACAGTATTCCTTGCTCTCTCCAGTATCTGATCAAACTGCTCGCTGTCAAGATCTATATCGGGCAGCATTCTTTTCACCTCACTATGTGAGAGATACGATTATATCATGTAAACCATTTCCCGGCATAACATAATACAGTTTCTGTATCCCTTCTTCATCTATTTCATTCAGTCCGCCATTTCCCTGTACATACGTATTAACATGGATATTCTTTATGTAATCTATATTTGCCAGCTTAGAAATGGCACTTCTCACCTGATACTCATTAGGAATCCTTCCAAGCTTCCAGTCGCTGTCATTTTCATCACCTGAAAATGCATTTATAAAGCTTTCCAGGCATTCCTCAACATTTCTTTTGAGAGAGAATACTCCATCCAGTGACTTCACACGGATCTCCGCCCTTATATTAACTATTATATTTACCGGCTCAATTATCTGCAAAAGACCGGATCCGGCAAGTTGAAGGGGCAGAATGGGCATGAGATTCCGAAGGATCTCATTTTTTATCCTTGAGAAATCGGAATTTTCCTTCTTTTGAACAACGATAGTTACTGCACCCTTGCGTTTTTCACCGTTTATATCAAGTCCTGCAAAGCATTTGACTCTTTTCACATTTCGTGAGGAATAAAATGCCAGCTCCTCAAGATCACGTCTGGTTATCACCTTTCCCTGTGTCCTCATCATAACTCTGCATCGCTTTACAGCTTCATACAGATTTTCCTCATCGCAGCCGCCGTAAAAGCTGGCAGGATTTGTTACACCTGTTACAAATCCTATGGAGCGCTCAATAGTATTTATAGTTCCCGGCAGGGCATTTGTATGTTTTCCCCCTCCAATAGTATATTTTACCCTGATATTGTCAGGCTCAAATACGGAAGGTATCCTGCCGTTCCTGCCATTTCCGAATTTTATAAGTCCATTTCTGCGATCAAGAATATAACACCGTGAAGTATTATTTTTGGATATAAAGCTGTCGGTTTCCTCCCATAATACCCAGAAGCTTTTTTCAAGTCCTGATCCTTTGTTATCAACCACAAGTTTTCCCCGGGCTTTAAGGACATCTATTTCCGCATCAGTAATAGTGGATGTCTCATTAACATACAATGACAGCTCCATAATATTCCCGGATGACAACTCGATCTCGGTATTCTCCAGATATACATTCATGGAGAATATCTCCTCTTTCCGTCCATCAACATTATAAGCCATAACACTATTATGCTGAACACCGATACATATGGGATATTCAGGTGAGACCTCTCTGAATACATTACCTGCATCTATAAGACGTATCCAATAAAGCTCCCTGTCAAAGAGCCTTTTGCTCACAGGCTTGCTGTTATCCAGTATCACTGTAACACCTGATCTGCTGAATCCCTCGGTTTCATCAGCAATATTCATGGCTTTCCAGCCATCTGCAGTATAGTACTCCCATATCAGTTCATTCTTCTGCGTTACAGGTTTTTTCATTATATCCCAGAATATTCTCATAGGTCCTTTTTCAGGCGGATGGGATAATCCAAGATACACGGTACGTTTGTCAATACCCGTTTTTATAAAAGGCCTGAATGATTCACCCTTCTGCATTACAACACTGTAATCCTTTATTTCAAGATTATTCATAGCGTTCATTTCAAGTATCCTGCACCCGTTTTCACGGTAGGAATAGCTGAATGAGAGATTCCGTATATTTGGTGACATATATACACCCTTTAGTTTATACAGATTTTCTGCGCTCAAGACCCTTGCCCGAATATAGTAGCCGCTTCTGGCACCCACAAACAGCTCACATATATCATCAGGGCATTTAAAGTTCATACTCTGAAAGCTTTTTTCGGCACCCTGCTTATAGTTGAACATCTCACTGTAAGAGCTGTCAGGGAAAAGCCTGCACCAACCGCTTCCGTTATAATATTCCCATATGACATTTGTGATAGAGATCTTATACTCGGGCATTTTGGTGAAATCACTTTTCTTTGCCACCCATTTCCAGTTAATACCATCGTCAATGAGCTGATTCTCTATGGGCACCTCTGTAAGACTAAGATCAAAGGAGATATTGATCTCCGCTCCTCTCTTATCCAGTACCTCACTGCATCCGAAATATATCTCATTAAAAAGCTGAAACCTTTCTCCAAAGGGAAAGAAACTTTTTTTTTCCAGATCAAGATTACCGTTTGTGAGGCTGTCTGCTTCGATACCCTCCCCGGAAGGATATGCCTCAGCAAAGGAAAAGCTGAACCCCTCAAATACGGATATATCCTTTACGGTAATACGGATAACAAAACCATTTTCATCCTTTTTAAATGGAGGATCCGAGTTTTCCAACACAAGGTACAAGCAGCCGTTTTTCTCATATACACTGGAAAAACTGCTGAACCTTTCATTTTCATCAAAGTATTCGATCCGGGTTGCATTTACATCTGCTAATGCCTGTATAAACTCAGCTTTTACTCCCGTACCGCCCATATGACAAAATTTAACACATATTTTTCCGTGACTCTGTAAATTAAATGCATATGGATGAACGATCTTTAATACATGGGTCTGAATATTCGGTTGACAAAGCTCAAAAAGATCGGTTCGGGATGAAATAATATCCGGATATTCACAGATATGATCTGCCTTATCATCAACGCAAAAAGCGCACTCAATATGACAAGGCGAGACCAGGATATCATCCCCGGTTTCAAATCTGACAGTGGTCCCATCCTTGCTGTAGGAAGATAACACCGTTCCCCCGGGCACCTCTGTAGACCCCAGATCAGAGGAAGACAATGAGAAGCTTACATATCCCATGGATGGAGAAGCCGGGAGCAAGGATGCATTGAAAGTATTATGAAATGCAATAATATTCTTAACAGGAAGAGCATTTATGCGTTTCATAGTATTTTCAAACATATCTGTACACACCAGAGCAAGAGCTGCTGCAATATCGGGGTCATCTGTATTCATATTCCATTCGGGAGTATAGCTCTCAGCTTTCTCCTTAAAGATCCTTTTAATATCCTCCCTGTCTCTCATATCCGGCTTTATCATTTATATCACCATCCCTTCATGATATATATTATCATCAGACTTCCGCACTTTTTCTATAACCTTCACTGATATAGAATGGATATACCAGGTTATATGGATTATTGGTAGAGCGCACAACATAATTTATTTTAATGATCAGCATTCCGCTGTCCCTTTGAGACTGAGTTACCTCAACATTAATATCCTTTATTCTTGGCTCCCACATTATGAGAGCATTCTCCACTTCACGGCGCATCATGGAAAAAGTAGTATAATCCGGTGTATCAAATACAAAAGAATTAATAGAGCAGCCAAAATGCGGCAGCATAGGTCTTTCCCCCGGCTGCGTGGAAAGTATTATTCTTATAGATTCACTTATATCCTCTTCATTGGAAGCGGTGAGTACCTTACCTGTATTGGGATCCACCTGTACGGGAAACTTGAATCCTGTTCCAAGAAAGTTGTCTGTATTGTGATCCGGCATTTTTATCACTTCCTCCTATTATAGACATTCACGTTTCACACCGATAATGCACCCTCAACTGAAATGCAAAGCCATCAGCGTGATTGTGCGGTTATACATTAATTCACCTTTACCATTGCGCCCTTTAGCATAGCTGTTCCGCTGGATTTTAATTGAAGTGAACTGGAACCGCTGACTGTTGAAGACGTACCCTCAGCATTCAATGTCTGCCCTTTAAGATCAAGCTTGCTGTCAGCTTTGATCTCTATAGTCCCACTGGTAAGAGTTGCTTTACTGCTTTCAAGAGTGAGCACTGCCTTACCACCGATCTTAAAAACTATTTTTTTATCTGCCAAAAGGGAGATCTCACTGTTTTTTGTGTTGATCTCCACCATATTCTTTCCGTCCTTATCCTGTAGGGTCATGGAATCCTTTTCATCATCAACAAGTATTTTCCTGCCCTTGGCTGACTTTATCTCAATTTTTTCCTTATCCTTGGTATCATCAATGGAGATCTCATTTTTTCCTTTTGTGATAAAGCGCTTTTTTACATTGTCCTGAACAGCAGTATCCTGAGGCAGCTTGTTCTTTCCGCTCCATAGGCTACCTATTACTACAGGTCGGTTACGGTCGCCCATATTAAATGCGACCACCACCTCAGAACCCACCTCAGGGAGAGTAAAGAAGCCGTATTCTTCACCTGCGTAGGGGCTCATGACTGCAACCCAACCGGTAACGTTCTTACCTGTCTCACCCAAAAACATCTCCACCTTCACCATTCCGGGATTATCCTTATTATAGTTTTCCTTTACAACACCCGTCACAATACTGTACATAAGACCATCACCATTTTGTGCGGATGCCCGTCTGAGTTCATCATATAATCCCATCACTGCCAGCCTTTCGTTTCAAATTGGGTAACAAAGCTATCACTGCTGATAATGTGATTTACCTCGCTTATGTAATACTTTTTATCTGCCATTTTTTCAAGTGAATCCACATGAATAAATCTCCCCGGGACTATCTCAGGAAGCCCAACAAGCTCACCTCTTGCATAGCAAGTCTTCATCACCTCGCCGGAAGCAATTGCCTCAGCACGTATCTTGGCTTTTGCTTCACTATCAGCATCTGCATCAATAAAATACTGGGTCGGTACCGGTGAAAGAAGTGCCGATACCGGCTCTGTGCTTTTTGCCACCGTTTCGGATACTATCTCCTTGCAATTCACAGGATCATACCCCACTACCTGTATCTTGGCATCCATATGATCCGCCATCATTCTGAACCATAAAAGCTCACGTCCGAGATTAACAGTCATTATGGGACTTTTATTCTTAAAAGGTTTTCTAAAATATGCCTTACCCATAAATACAAAAAACTCCCGTTCTGACTTTCCCTTACTGATTATTTCACGGCAGATAAAATTATAGTCATTGGTGCTTTGGGATACGGGGGCTGTCAGCTTATCGTCTGTGTCATCACATTCCACCGAACATAGCTTGGAATAATCTCCCATTATCTTCTTTACCACATCAGAATAGTTTTTCACCTCATACATCTGACGTTTTACTCCCGATGTCATCATAAGCTTTCTGACATCATGCAGCTTAACCACAAATATAGCCTGTCCGTCTGTAAACTCAGCGCCTATGCCTGCAACATATCCTTTGAATACAGGCTCTGTAGCGGACAGATATCCCAGCTCTATTTCCATTATGCTGCCCAGCTTAAAACCGTTTTTGACCTTTTTATCAAAGGAATGGCTTTTAACATCATAAGCACCGCCGATCCTTATTATCACCATACCGGCTGATTCTAATGATAATGTCACCTGCATTTCCAGCACGCTAAGATTCAGTGATGATATAAGGTCACTGCCTCCCGATTTGATCTTTAAAGCCGGAACAATAAAATTGCCATACTTATTTTCGAGCTTTTTATAGTTCGTAGTGGCAGTCATAAGATCCGCCATATCAATTCACCACTTTTCATATATCAGTCATTAATTGACGGCACCTTCAATACTTTACCTATTGGGATCGACAACGGATCATCAATATTGTTTGCATCTGCGATCCTTCGCCATTCTCTCACATCACCGTACTCATTTTCAGCAATATTCCATATGCTGTTATCCTCAGTCATGATCCTTGCCTTTGTTCTGTCAGGAGACATAAAAGGGCTTTTTCGCTGCTCCGGAGGATCATTAAATCCCCTCATTGTAAGATCCACTACAGCACGCAGCGGCTTTCCCTTATTATCAAACATTGTGTATGAAACACTGACGCTCTCCGCATATCCTGAAAACATCAATGAACCCCATACAAATACGCATCCCGGAGGCTTGTGATTGTCACCATCTATACGTGTCAAAGCAGTTATTTTATTGATAGTCTTGGTTATATCCTGCTCTTCCTTGGATTTCCCTGATATAAGATTTTTTGCCGCATCCGCAACAGAGCCCACGGATACAGGCTCATCACTATCAAAATACAGCTTTACCGAAAGGGATGAAAGCGGACTTCCGCTGTAATTCACCACCGGTTCGTTATTGTTCCTTCTCTCCTTCTGGGAAAAGTTGGAACGATCCACTATTCTGTATTCCGACGGATTAAACTGAACAGGTATCTGCTCAGCAGAGGATCCATCTATAACTATTACCGCTTTCGTACTGGTCAGTTTTTCAGCAACTGATACTGCTGCTTTTGCTATTGCAGAAGAAAAACCCATTTATCTCTCACCTCTTTTATCATTTCTACTGGGAAAATCTGGATCTTTCAAATCTAAGCTGTGTTCTGATCCTTTCCATTACAGCACCCGAAAGCTTTTCCACATCACCTGATGTGAAGGTATGAGGCTCAGCCTCTGCTTTCTGCTGCATCATTTCCTCAATACGCCTGCTGTTTTCCTCCGTCTGTGCAGCGGTCTCATTGATACGGACAAGAAGCCGTCCCAATTCACCGCTGCTGCCGCTGTCAAAGGACATACCGCCTCCAGGCGCATTGGGGTCAACTCCATCGATCAGATTACCGAATCTACTTACCAGATCGGCTGTGGGAAATACATTAGTCCTCTCAGGAGCTTTTGCAGAAGCAGCTGAGCCGCCATGATTCCCTGCATCAGGATATGTAAATACATTCAGCCCTGAGGATATATCGTAATTATGATCTGCATTATTATTTATACCTCCCGATATACCAGATACATTTCTTTCTCTGCCGCTATTTGTCAGACCGGCACGATGCATCTTGCTGCTCTTTTCCTGCAGAGCGTTCAGGCTTTTGCTGTCTGATATGCTGCTATATACATAATTATCGGTATTTATCTCACTGTGTTCCGGCACAAGACCTTCCTTATGTCTCAGGTATATTCGATCAGGAGAAAAAATACTGATGTCATATTTTTTCATAATATCACTGCCCGAAATATTGAAAATACTATTAAAGCTTTTCCTGACGGCATTTTGTTTTGCCAGGTCTGCTATACCTGTTGTCCCTGTTTTTTCTACTGTATCAAGTACAGCTCTTACTGCTTCTTTTGACTTGATAATATCATTTCTTTGTGAAGCATTATCATTATCTGTTTTTGTATAAACAGTCATATCCTCATTATCATAAAATGATGAATGTAAAATGCTGTCTCCGTTTTCGGTATAATAGTTCATATAGTCATTATAATTAATACCATTACCCATCTTATACCGATAGTTAATATCTGTATTATTATTGATACTGTTTATGCGATTGTCAGCATCAAGACGTATCTTTGCCTGCTGATGAATAATGCTTATATTAACAGGATGAATACCGGGCATGGCATTTTCGTCAGAGTATAAGCTCAGTGCAGGCGGAAGAATATGTATATTCTTATTATGGTAGTATGTATGGCTTTCACCCGTATCATGCAATTTCAGAATATTACCGAGCCATTGTGCAGAATATGAATTACCTATATCACGCATATACTGCCTGACAGTCTTATGCAGCACATCATATGCATTATTTATCACTTCCCTTGCGGCTGAATCTATCCGCTCTGATCCCACATCTATGGTGTGAGGCTTATCCCGTTGGACTTCAAAGGATGCTTTTCCATTATATACCGTCATATCCTCACTGCTGTAGTATTCGGAGCTATTATAAATATCCATCGGATATACATTGTCATGAGAGGATATATCTGAAATAGTTTGCCTTTCATTGATCCTGTAGTATTTGCTGTTATCTGCAAGAATACTATCAAGAATACTATATTGATACCGGATGTCTGTGGTATTTATCCCTGCAAATGAATATATATCCCGCAATTGACTTATAAGCCGTTCCCTGATCTCCTTTGTCCTTATGCTTTCCCTGAAAAGACGTTCCTTATCTTTTTCATGACCAATGACGTGAGACAACTCCATAAGCCTTGTCATTCCGTTATAATATGCATTTAAAGCAGAATTATATATCAACACCGTATCATCCGAGATCATGCTTACATTGCTTTTAACAGCTCTTCTGTAAATATTTGACCAAAGATCCGGAGCAGCATTTATGTTATTTTTAATATACACATTTTTTGCATACAGCTCTGTCTCACTATATAACCGGTTGTTAATGACCGAAGACGATCTCTTTGAAGTCAAACCATATATATTAATTATATCGGCATTCACATTACCGGAAATAACGCCATTGGTAACAAGCTTTTTTATAAGCTTAGACAAATTTGCACTGTCTGCGATTATTTCATTAATATTAGATCCGCTTTCCGAATATACAAGAGTATCATATTCACCATATGGGATATTATAGGCATTGCCATTGCTTTTTTCTCCTGTGTACAAAAGTGATGTAAACCATTCCTTTGTTCCGGGTATATAAAGACGTGTTCCCGAAATGATATCATGAAAATATCTTTCGCCCCAGGACAGGTTACTCACATAGTGCTTGGATATAGAGTCAAAGTATTCCGTGCTTTCGGCAAGAGCAGTATTAAACTCGGGAACAGACATGAGCCGTGTGATCTCATTCAGATCATCCCTTACAAAAATAAAGCCTTCGGCTCTATACTGTTCTATCTTTTTCAGTGCTTCATCCGATATATATGATTCACTATCATTTATGATAAGTTGTTCCGAAGATATCTGCTGTTCATTTTTCAGCACAAGCTCACTCATATTATCGCTATACTGATTTTCTGTACTTTGATTATTTATATGCTGAGTATTGCTGTTATCGGTGTTCTCGTTTTTCTCACTGCTGTAATAAGTGTTTTTTTGCAGTTCAATAAGCTCGTTTTCGGTAAGCTCATGCTGCTGATTTTTCAGCACAAGCTCACTCATATTGTCGATATATTGATTTTCTGTACTTTGATTATTTATATGCTGAGTATTGCTGTTATAAGTGCTCTCGTTTTTTTCGCTGATGTAATAAGTGTTTTTTTGCAGTTCAATAAGCTCGTTTTCGGTAAGCTCATGCTGCTGATTTTTCAGCACAAGCTCGCTCATATTGTCGCTATATTGATTTTCTGTACTTTGATTATTTATATGCTGAGTAT
>CACZQG010000229.1 GCA_902783235.1 uncultured Ruminococcus sp. | reverse complement strand
TAATTGGAACATCAATATCATCGTACTCAACAGAATAAAAAATGTCAGTCGTTTTTTGACTGACATTTTTTGCGTATACATCAGACTAAGCCTGAGCCGGATACAAATCTCTCTTTCAGCAGCTCTTCGTGCTCATAGCTGCAATTACTCCGAACCTACGAGCGAAACTAAAAGTTTTTGCGGAGCTTTTTTCAAAAAGCGACCTTTTCAATTCTTTTACATCAGGTCTGATCCTTAAACGATCAGACCTTTTTTATTGTCATATATATGCGGTTTTTAAAATTTTTTCAAATTCCCTATGCCAATTCAATAAAAAGACTTGACTAAACGCAAATTATACTATATAATATAGATATATAATATTTACGCAAGGAGGCATAACTAATGGCAGAAACAATTTTTGATAACAGAGAATTATCATGGCTTAAATTTAATGAAAGAGTACTTGAAGAAGCACAGGACAGGCGTGTTCCGTTACTGGACAGACTCAGCTTCACATCTATCTTCCAAAGCAATCTTGACGAGTTTTTTATGGTGCGTGTAGGTTCTCTGTTCAACAAGCTGAAAACAGAACCTAAGAAAAAAGACGGCAAGAGCAAAATGACCCCCAAAAAACAGCTTAATGCAATATTTCATAAGGTAAATGAGCTTGAACCCATGAAGGATATTGCCTATAAGACCATTATGCTGGAGCTTATGGAGCACGGCGTGGAACAGGTCTCATTCAGAACCGCTACCATAGATGAACAGCAATACCTGGAGCATTACTTTATCAAGGAAATGAAACCATCTATCACTACACAGATAGTGGACAAGAATACACCATTTCTGTTTCACAATAAGCAGATCTACTGCGTATTGCAGCTGCAATCAAAGACCGGAATAAAGCTTGGCATAATCTGTGTGGAGGATCAGTTCGGCAGAGTGATCCACATACCTACCGAGCGTCCAAATACAAGACGCTTTATTCTGGCTGAGGAGCTGATACTTCATTTTGCTCCCCTGGTGTTTAAAAATGAAAAAGTAGTGGATAAAACACTTATCCGTGTAACAAGAAGCGCAGATATTGACCCGGATAACGAGACATACGGTCATATCTCTGATTTCAGAGAGGTAATGGAGGACGTATGCCGCAGAAGGCATCAGCTTTCTCCGGTGAGATTACAGCTTTCCGAAACCTTCAGTCAGCCTGCTCTGGAATTCCTTTGCAGCAAGCTGCAGCTGGATCCCGGCAGAACATTTTATCTGAAAACCCCCCTGGATCTTTCTTTTGTGGGAAAGGTAGCAGATATGTGCGAGGATCCAAAGCTGAGATATGAAAAAACAGTAGCTCAGAAATCAGCACTTATTTCCGATGATATAAGTGTGACCGATCAGGTGAAAAAGCATGATATCCTTTTAAGCTACCCATATGAATCCATAAAGCCATTTATACAGCTTCTGAATGAGGCAGCGGAAGACCCTACAGTAACAGACATAAAGATCACTCTTTACAGGCTTGCCAAAAACAGTCAGGTCATAGAAGCTCTTTGCGATGCAGCCGAAAACGGCAAAAATGTATTTGTACTTGTGGAGCTTCGTGCCCGCTTTGACGAGGAAAACAATATAGCCTGGTCAAGACGCCTGCAAAACGCAGGATGTACTATTATTTATGGTCCGAGAGATCTGAAGGTACACTCAAAGCTGCTGCTTATAAAACGTAAGACCTCACGCAAGACCGAATACATCACCCAGATCGGTACAGGCAACTACAATGAAAAGACCTCCAATCTGTACAGTGACCTTTCTCTTATAACAGCTGATCCTGAGATTGCTGAGGATGCAGAGCTGCTGTTTGATGCTCTGAAAAACAATACACTGGTAAACGAAACAAAACACCTCCTTATTGCTCCCAATGTTCTGCGCCAGCCTATACTGGACATGATAGATGAGGAGATCGAGAGAGCTAAAAACGGCGAACCTGCTTATGTGGGGTTTAAGGTAAACTCTGTCTGCGACAAGGTCATAATGAAAAAGCTGGTAGAAGCATCTCAGGCAGGGGTCATCGTTGATATGGTAGTAAGAGGCATTTGCTGCCTTGTGGCAGGTATCGAGGGCTATACCGATAATGTTACTGTTACAAGTATAGTGGGACGCTATCTTGAACACAGCCGTATATATATTTTCGGTACCCCCGAAAGAAGCAAGGTATATATCAGTTCAGCTGATATAATGACAAGAAATACTGTACGGCGAGTTGAGGTGGCAGCACCTGTAAGAGATGAAAAGCTGAAAAAACGTATACTGGATATGTTCAATCTGCTGCTTCGTGATAATGTGAAGGCAAGAAAGCAGCTTCCCGACGGCACCTATGTTTACAAAATTAATGAAGATCCGCCTGTAAATGCTCAGCAGAGCTTTATAGACGAAGCTTATAAAAAAGCCGAAAGGAAAACCACCTCCAGATCTCGCAGCAAGAGCACTTCCTCCACGGCACAAAAAAGCAGTCGGACACGCAATACCGCAGAGCAGCCGGAAAAAGCAGATACAGAGGTAACAGCGAACGCTCCCGAAGCGCCAAAGCGACGTGGCGGCAGAACTAAAAAGTCACCCTCTGAAAAGGCAAAAGCTACGGGAACACGCTCAAAAAGCACAGCCAAAAGGGCAGCTGAAGCCCCCGACACCACGGAAGCTCCAAAGCCCAGAAGACGTGGACGATCCCAAAAGCCGGAAACCGAACAATGAGTAATCATACAGCAAATGTGCAGTATTCCCGGGACTTTCTTCCCTGATAGATTTCCTCTCTGCCTTCGTCTTTTTGACAAGCTTTAAGGCAATATATAAGCTGTAATTATCCTATACAAATAATAAAAATGTCAGCCGTTTTTTGGCTGACATTTTTTGCGCATACATCAGACTAAGCCTGAGCCGTAATAAAATATCTCATTACTCCTTTCAGCTGCTCTTCGAGCTTTCGGCTGCAATTACAGTGGAAGTATGAGCAAAACTAAAAGCTTTTGCCAAGCTTTTCTCGAAAAGCGACCTGAAAAGCGGTCTTTGTGCAGTTTATTTCTTTTTATCGTAATACTCAAAGGCTTCTTTTACAGAGCCGTCATATTCTATCTTACCGTCACACAGATATATGGCACGCTCGCAGGTGTCGCTGACACTGCTGACTGAATGACTGACAAACAGCACGGTGACTCCCGAGTCACGTATTTCCTTTATCTTACCTTCACATTTTTTTCTGAACTGGGCATCACCTACGCTTAGAGCCTCGTCTATTACCAGTATATCAGGATTGATGTTGATATTGATAGCAAAGCCCAGACGCATTTTCATACCGCTGGAATAGGTGCGGACAGGCTGATCTATATACTCTCCCAACTGAGCAAAATCAATTATATTATCTTCTATTTTCTTGACCTCGCTGTTGTCAAGTCCAAGGAGATAGCATTTCAGGTAAATATTTTCTCTGCCTGTCATATCCATGGAAAAACCGGCGGTAAGCTCCAGAAGTGCTGCCACCTTTCCCTTGACGGTTATCTCGCCCTTGGTCGCAAAGGAAACTCCGGTTATCATTTTCAAAAGGGTAGACTTTCCGGCACCGTTTCTGCCGATTATACCCACCGATTCTCCTTTATTCACCTTAAAGCTTATATCTCTCAGGGCTGTATGCTTCTTTACCCCTCTGTTATTGGTAAATATCGCCTTGAAGCGAGCCTTCTGGCTCTTGTAAAGGAAATATTCCTTTGTGACGTTTTTAAATTCTATGACTGTGTCTTCCAATTTTTGTCTCCTGTTTTTAGGCAACATCACACAAAGACCGCCTGACAGCCTTATGGTGTATTGCCTTTATTTTTAAAGCATATTATATTTAGGCAACACCGCACAAAGACCGCTTGGAAGCTTTGTACGTCATCTGCTTGCAGATTTTCCGTTATCTTGCACAAAATCTCTTTGACATACGCC
>CACZQG010000228.1 GCA_902783235.1 uncultured Ruminococcus sp. | reverse complement strand
TACGCCAGTATTCCTGCACCTTCCCTCCTTGAATTTCAGCATTTATTCTTCGCATAAATCTTCAAGATTTAATTGGAACATCAATAACAACCAATTGTTTTTGTTGTTTGCTATATAATCTGAGGAATGTGGATGGCTACGTTCACTACCAATGTGTTGTGTAACTATTTTGTAAAAATTGATTTACGTGGAAGCTAAAAGCTTTTGAGGAGCTTTTTTCAAAAAGCGAACTTTTAATCAAATATTAGTATAAAATGGCTGCATGGAAAAAATATGCAGCCATTTTTGTTTTATGCTTGACAATAAACATTATATATGTTAAAATAATATTTGGGGATAAAATCGTATAATATGCACAATGCATTATGCATAAAAGGAGGACGTAAATGGCTAAGACCACATTAAAACTTAAAGGAAAGGTACTGGAATCGCTGGAGGATATGAGGGATAATTTTGATCTTGAGTATTTTGTCAGCTTTTATGTAAATGGTACACTTGAAAAATGGCTTATTGAAAAGGGTTATGCTTACGAATCCGAAAAAATATCCGACATCGGAGCAGGGGATAGTGAGCTGATAAAAAAGATATGCAGCATTTGCGGCATAGAAATTGAAAATCATGCCATTGATGAACTTAACTCTTCGGCAAAAAGACTTAAAAAAATAGCTGATAATTGCTTTGATGACAGCAACGAACAAAAGGTCAAGGAACGTATCGCAGGACTTTATTGCAGAGCGGCAGAGCTGGGAGATAAGGAAGCACAGTTTGATATGGGACTATGCTTCTATACAGGCTATGGTGTGCCTGAGGATTATAAAAAGGCTGCTGAATACTTTGGACGTTCGGCTGATAATAACCATGCAGAGGGACAGTTCTTCCTGGGTATATTCTATTTCAACGGCTTTGGAGTGGAAAGGGATCTTAAAAAGGCAGCAGAGCTTTATACAATGGCAGCAGATCAGAATTATGCTATGGCACTTAATAATCTGGGCTGGTGTTATCAAAACGGCTACGGAGTGGAACAGAACTATGAAAAAGCAGCGCAGCTTTATGGTAAAGCAGCAGACCAGGGTATTGCTGAGGCACAGAATAATCTGGGTACCTGTTACCTTAATGGCTATGGTGTGATGCAGAACTACGAAAAAGCAGTAGAGCTTTATATAAAGGCTGCCGATCAGGGGGAAGCAATGGCTATCAATAATCTGGGTGACTGCTATTTCAGCGGATATGGCGAGCCCCAGGATTATAAAAAGGCTGTAATGTGGTATGAAAAGGCTGCCGATCTGGGAGTAGCAGAAGCACAATACAATCTTGGTAACTGTTATTACAACGGCTATGGTGTGGATGTGGACCACAAAAAGGCATTCAAGTGGTACAGCCTGTCAGCTGAGCAGGGCAATGCCTGGGCACAAAACGATCTTGGCAGATGCTATAAAGAGGGTCATGGAACAACAAAGGATCCTGAGCAGGCTGTTGAGTGGTACAGCAAGTCAGCAGCGCAGGGCTGCACATGGGCGCAGAACAACTTAGGCAGATGCTATTATTGCGGTGACGGTGTTGCACAGGACTATAAGAAGGCAGTTGAGTGGTATCAGAAAGCTGCTGAACAGGGCTATTCATGGTCGGAAAATAATCTGGGTGAATGCTGTCTGAAGGGCGAGGGAATGCCCAAAAATGAGAGAATAGCTATTGAGTGGTTCACCAGAGCCGCTGAGCACGGATCAGGGGCAGCTATGTACAATCTGGGTAATTGCTGCTTTGAGGGTATTGGCGTTGAAAAGAATATAGACATGGCGAAAAAGTGGTATACCAAGGCTGCGGAGGAAGGAAATCCCAGAGCCAAGGAAAAGCTTGCTTCTATGTAGAACTATCAGACCCGTGGGTAAGAATACTCACGGGTCATTCACATTTTGTATATCAGTACATATATTGCATTAGAAAGCACATTCAGAGATGATAACTCACGGCTTGAATGGGAGGCAATATATGTATAAGGAATATACTGTTGATGTAAAAGAGATGATAGAATATGCAAAGAAATGGGCATATCTGCGAAATCCCGAGTATTATAACTTTGAGGAGATAGGCGGAGACTGCACTAATTTTGTATCCCAGTGTCTGTATGCAGGTGGCGCTGTTATGAATTATACCCCTGATACGGGATGGTACTACATTTCTGTTGATGACCGTGCTCCGGCATGGACAAGTGCCGAGTTTTTCTATAGATTTATGACGACCAATAAAAGTACAGGTCCCTTCGGGGCAGCGGTACCTGTGGAGCAGGCTCGTGCAGGGGATATTGTTCAGCTGGGGGATACTGAGAAATTTTATCATTCATTGCTGGTGGTGGCAAAAATGGAGGGAGATATACTTATAGCTGCCCATTCAAATGATGCCTATGACCGTCCGCTTTCCAGCTATGACTACAAGGATGTCAGGTGTATAAGAATACTGGGTGTCCGGAAGAATTACTGAAAAAACCGCACCGCACAAAGCCGTAGCAGACCCTTGTGCAGTGCGGTTTTAATAACCTCTGCTTTATGCCAAGACCTGATAAAAGGACTTGATATTGTTGAAAGCTATATGAAAAAAGCTATATAAACTTTTTTATTGTGTTATCATTTCAGCAGCTCTTCGTGCTCATAACTGCCGTATCGGTCAAAGTATGAGCGAAACTAAAAGTTTTTGCGGAGCTTTTTTCAAAAAGCGACCTTTTCAATTATTCTAATTAGATATTAGTATTGGTATCTCAGCCTTTCTGCTTGTCATATTCGTCTTTGATATAATCAGCCTTTTTATCGGAAAGGGCAGCGACTGTTGAACCGAGCTCATCAAACTGCTGAGATGAGCAATGTATTTTTATTACGTCAACAGCGGCAGTTCTTGCCATCCAGTTTGCATTTTCGTCCCTGACTATTTCCGTCATGACATCATACAGATCATCGGTGTCAAAATAGGATGCTCTTTTCTTCCAGTCATCGTATTTGTCCTCTGCTATATTTTTCAGAAGTCCTATTGCATTCCAGGCAGGGGTATCATTATTTCTTGCAGAGGTCTTGAAGTAATCCATAGCAGCCTTATATGCCTTTTCATTTGTGTCATCATGGAATGGGTAGTCATACCACATATCCATAAGTGAGTATACGCAGCTATAGTGGAATTTTGCCTGCTGTGGATCGTTAATTATTTTTACCAGTGGTTCGATCACTGCATCATCATTAAGACCGCCTGCTCTTTCACAGGCAATTTTTTTGATCTCAGGGTCACTGTCATTCATCATTTCAATTATCTTATCAGCAGCACCCTCCACACCTCTTGACCAGTAGTTGCCAATGGCGACAGCAGCCTTGAAGCGCAGCTTCGGATCAGGGGATTCGGACATTTTATAGGCAAAATCGGAAAAAGCTTTATCCTTGGTAAGCTCATTGGAAAGGGCGTTTATGGCACAGTAAAGAACAAATGTGTCCTCCTCTGTTTCAAGAAGCTTTTTTGCCCTTTCAAGATTTGCATCGGAGACACCGAAGAGCGATGTCATCTGACTCATGGCATAGCCTCTTATCTGGGGGACAGGACTTTCCAGCAGCTTATCCATATACTCTCCCGGTTCCGGTCTTGCCTTGGATTTGATAGAATGTATAGCTTCCTCTGTGATATTCTGGGTAAGCCCCATATAATTGACTGCTTTCTCTTCATTTTCGATATCAACGTATGCAAGAGTGGATATGAGCCATACATATTCCTCTGCTGTAACCTTTTCAGGATTGGAAATATGCTTTAAAAGGTCTTCCGCTGTCATACTGTCATATTCTGCCTTTGTAAGCCCGTCAACAAGAGATTCTTCTGCCTCGGCTTCAGACTGTGAGCTTTCTTTCGTGGTGGATTCAGATGAGCTGCTGCTTTCGTATAAACTGCTTTCTGAGGACTTGTCCGATGAATCAGCTTTTTCTGATGAACTGTTATTATCACCGCAGGCGGTCAGTCCCATTATCATTGAAATGGTAAGCAGTATTGCTGTGATTTTTTTCATAAATCTATATCTCCTCATCATAAAATAACAAAATGCACATAAAATACTCATGTGCATTTTGTATATGTTTTAATAATATGATTACTTGTTAAGTCTTGCTTCAAGCTTGTTAAGCTCTTCTTCAAGCTCAGCAGGGATCCTACCGCCCTTGTCAGCGATGTCTTCCTTGTAGTATCTTCTCATTTCAGCAATCTCCTTTGTCCAGAGATCCTTGTCAACTGCAAGGAGCTTCTCCATGATCTCGGGTGTTACTTCGTCTTCAATACCCTTAACATTGATGTCACCCTTCTTGGGAACATATCCGATAGCTGTTTCATCAGCATCGATCTTGCCTTCACATCTCTTGATGATCCAGTCCAGAACTCTCATGTTGTCGCCGAAACCTGGCCAGATAAAGTTGCCGTTTTCGTCCTGCTTGAACCAGTTAACATTGAATATCTTAGGAGCATTGTCGCCCAGCTTCTTACCCATTTCAAGCCAGTGTGCCCAGTAGTCGCCAACATTATAGCCGATGAAGGGCTTCATAGCCATTGGATCATGTCTGAGTACGCCAACAGCACCTGTAGCAGCTGCTGTTGTCTCGGAGGATACAGCAGAACCTACATATGTACCGTGTGTCCAGTCAAATGACTGATATACAAGAGGTGTTGTGGAAGCTCTTCTGCCGCCGAAGATAATAGCGGATACCGGAACGCCCTTGGGGTTGTTGAACTCAGGGGAGATGCAGGGGCAGTTTTCAGCAGGAGCTGTAAATCTTGAGTTGGGGTGAGCCAGCTTCTGAGGCTTGCCGTCAGCACCTATAACGGAAGTATATTCCTTGCCGTTTACCTTTTCGCCCTTCCATTCTGTAGCATTTACAGGAGGATTCTTGTCAAGACCTTCCCACCATACAGTATTGTCATCGTTGTTGATAGCAACATTTGTGAATATTGTATTCTTAGAGGTTGAAGCAAGAGCATTGTAGTTGGATTTGGCATTTGTACCGGGAGCAACACCGAAGAAGCCGTTTTCGGGGTTGATAGCGTACAGCTTGCCATCCTCGCCCTGCTTCATCCATGCGATATCGTCACCGACTGTGAATACTTCATAGCCGTCCTTCTTGTATCCCTCCGGGGGAATGAGCATTGCCAGATTTGTCTTACCGCAGGCAGACGGGAAAGCAGCTGTTATGTACTTGACCTCACCGTCGGGCTTCTTAACGCCCAGGATGAGCATATGTTCAGCCATCCAGCCTTCGTTCTTGCCCTGGTAGGAAGCAATACGAAGTGCAAAGCACTTTTTGCCCAAAAGTACGTTTCCGCCGTAAGCAGAGTTGATCGACCAGATAGTATTATCCTCAGGGAAGTGAACGATGTATCTCTTTTCGGGATCAACATCAGCCTTGGAGTGAAGACCTCTTACAAAGTCGTTGGAAGTATCACCTAAGTTCTTGAATGCATCCTTACCCATTCTTGTCATAATGTTCATGTTAAGAACAACGTAGATAGAATCTGTAAGCTCTACGCCCACCTTAGCCAGTGAGGAGCCGATAGGACCCATTGAGTAAGGGATAACGTACATTGTTCTGCCCTTCATAACACCGTCATACATAGGTGTGAGCTTAGCGTACATTTCCTTGGGGTCGCACCAGTTGTTTGTAGGACCTGCATCTTCCTTATTGCGGCAGCAGATAAATGTTCTGTCTTCAACTCGAGCTACGTCATTGGGGAGAGTTCTGTGATAAAGACAGCCGGGAAGCTTATCAGGATTGAGCTTATACATCTTATCCTTATCGCCGTCGGGGAGAGATGTTACCTCTTCAATAAGAGAATCAAGCTGTTCCTTGGAACCGTCGATCCATACTACCTTATCAGGCTTTGTCAGGGCAGTCATTTCCTCTACCCACTTTAAAACATTAGGGTTGTTTGTCAGTGACATTGTTTTATCCTCCTTGGTTTATTATAGCGTTACACCGCTTTTTGGTAACAGAAGCTTAGAAAACAAAAGGATATGCTCCTTTGATATTTCAAATCTTCTCCAATATAATTATAGCTTTTTTTTCAGGATATGTCAATATTAATTTTCTGTATTTGTAACTAATTTGACAATTTTTGATTAATGTGCTATTATTTTATTAAAGATTTTATTGGTTCAGATTTGATAGGAAGTGTTAAAAATGACAGAGCTGGAAATAATGAAACGAGCAAAAATGTATATCGACAGTCTGGCACAGGGGATAGATCCGTTAACGGGAAATACTCTGCCGGACAGCGACATAGTCAACAATGTAAGGATATCCAGATGCTTATTTTATGTGTCAGGTGTGCTTGGCAAGGTGATAGACAATGGGGGAGAGGTGCAAAAAAAGGCTCTCAAGCGCTCGGAAAAAGCACCCTTTTATCTTTCGGAGGAGCAATTGAGCAGTATCGTACCGCTGGCAGGTGAGGTCAATATTTCAACATTGGCGGGCAGTATAAATTCAAATATAGATGAGAATATTATGAAAAAACTCAAAACCACTGATGTTACCGGATGGCTCTTGCAGACCGGCTTTCTGACTACAGAAACAATTAATGATAAAAAGTATAAGACCCCTACAGCCGAAGGGGAAAATATTGGTATTTCCACAGAATTGAGACAGGGGCCAAACGGCATCTATCGGGCGGTTTTATATAACAGAAGTGCCCAGCAATTCATAATAGACAACTTGCCGGCGATAATGGAGTTTGCAGAACAAAAATGACAGCTTACGGCATCGATCATGTGTGATCTGATGCACGGTCTTTGTGTGGTATTGCCATAACATAAATAAACTTTTAAAGTTTACAAATCCTTTTGAATATGATATAATATATCTATGTCGCAGATGCCTTATCTATGGAAACAATGCATATCTTATATCATGAGGAGCAGGGTATCATGAGGTGTAGGGCTTTCTGCGGTATTGCCTTAAATAAACATTATATTGGAGTAGGTTATGTTAGAAAAGATCCTTAGACCGGAAAAATGTGCAGACTGCCGCAACTGCTGTGTTTTTTATGAGACCAGCAGATGGGAGATGCCTATGGTATCCGAAAGAAAGGCAGCACTTATAAGAGAACACCTGAATGATGAGAATGCTGTATCTCATAAGGCTGAGGGCTTCGGCTACCGCCTTAAAAGTGTACTGCGTCAAAAAAAGCCTTATGAAAGAGCGGAGGAATACCGCTGTATCGCCCTTGATGAAGACTGCGGCTGTACTCTTCCCACGGAAGTGAAGCCTATAGAGTGTAGTCTTTGGCCTATAAGGGTCATGAATGATAAGGGACGTATATATATTACTCTGGCACCTTCATGCCATGCAGTAGATACTGCCTTCCGCATAAATGCAGTAAAGCTTCTTAATGGCAGTCTGAAACAGAAGCTTATAGATCTTATCAATTCGGGAAAGCATATCATACGCCCATTTGAGCCGTCCTATGAAAGATTATTTGAGATAACAGAGGATTTAACCGCAGATGAATGACAATATTTACATATTTAAGCAGGGGGACTATAAGACTATCGGGAATATACTGATGAATAAGGACAGCATGGCGTGTGAGGACTGTCTTTTAGGTATGTATGTGTGGAAGGACAGATACGGATTCAGAATGGTAAAGACTCCTGACAGCTTCTTTATATATTCCTCAAACTTTGACAGATTTTTACCTCCTGTCCCGTATCTGACTACCGCTGCGCTGGAACAGATGAAAGCAATGACAGATGAAGTTGTTATTTCAAGAGTGACGGAAAAATACATGGAGGAGCTGGAACGGGAATACCCCGGCAGATTTGAGTTTACCGAAGACAGCGGCAGCTTTGATTATATTTATGATATAGAAGCCCTTGCATCATTGAAGGGGAAAAAACTGGCTAAAAAGCGCAATCATGTAAATGGCTTTATAAATACATACCCCGACTGGCATACTGAGGAGATAAGCTTTACCAATCTGCCCAAATGCCGTGATTTTATAACCATGTGGTATTATGACAAGATGCAGCGTGAGGAGGAATCCGCCCGTGACAGTCTTCTGGCGGAAAAGAATTCCATGTTCAACGTGCTGGAAAATTACCCCGATTTAAGGGTGGATGGGATAGTCCTGTTTGTGGAGGATCGCATAGCAGCTCTTACTGTGGGTCAGCGTATCAGCCGGCATACCTATGATGTGGTATTTGAAAAAGCAGATGAGAGCATCAGGGGTGCATACAATATGATAAACCGTGAATTTGCCAGATATATTCAAAGTACCAAACCAAATATCAAATATATCAACCGTGAGAACGATCTGGATATCCCGGGACTGAGACACTCAAAAATGTCATATCGTCCCGTTATGCTATTAAAAAAATATACAGCCAGATATAAGGGCGATGATTGATCCGTTGTTTTTTATTGATGTCCCAATTAAATCTTGAAGATTTATGCGAAGAATATGCCCCAAGGGCATTTGCATTTCTATCCAAATTTAAAATTTGG
>CACZQG010000227.1 GCA_902783235.1 uncultured Ruminococcus sp. | reverse complement strand
TGCCCTTGGGGTACGCCAGTATGCCTGCATCGATTTTGTACAATCTAACGAAAAATCTGACGGTCAATCTGACGCACAATCTTTGTGCGGTATTGCCGTAACGTCTTCCTCAGCATTGTATAAAAGATTGTATAAAAGTATAAAAGAATAAAAAACTATTTGCCTTTCATTGTATTCAATGAAACAGGTCAGGCTGAGGTCATAACAGCCTTGCTGACCTGACTGCATAGGCAAAGAAAATAGAACAAAAAAGAGGTATCAAAATGAATATTTTAAAAAGGACCGTTTCCTGCATGGCGGCAGCTGTAGTCATGCTATCGGCTTTAGCAGCAGTGGGCTGCGATGAAAAGAAGGAAGGAACTTCCACAGCAGCTGACGTACTTTCAACAGCAGCGCCTACACAGGCACCGACACAACCGGAGATAGATGAGCTTCCGGACATCAACAGCTTTACCAATGAGCCCTCGGGAGTTTTGGGAAGAGCCTTGTCGGTGAGAATGATAAACGATGATGTGATAGGATATGTAAAAATACCGCATACAAGCGTAGATTATCCCGTTTTCCAGTCGGAGGACAATGAAAAGTACATGGATAAGGATATGTACGGAGAATACCTCCAGTCAGGCTGCATCTTCATGGATTACCGTGACAAAATTGATCCGGATCCAAAAAAGCAGTCAAATAATCTGGTACTCTACGGACATAATATGCTGAACGGTTCAAAATTTGCCACACTTCACTATTACAGACAGGACGATGAATTTATAGATAAAGCCCCTGTAATAGAATTTGATACAAACTATGCTCAGCAGTATTACGCTATTATCGGCTACTTTGTTACCAGCGGCAGCTACGGAGAGTCACACTACGGTGATGAATTCGCTTACTGGGACATGGAAAACATGGACGAGAAGGAATTCAAAGAATATCTGGATACCGTTAAGGAGCGTACATACGGCGATACGGGCGTTGATGTAAAATATGGTGATCAATTGCTCACCCTCCAGACCTGTTTCATGGATGAGGACAATTCAAGATTCCTTGTTATAGGAAGAAAGCTCAGAGAAGGCGAAAAGCCCGAGGACTTCTATCCTAAAAAAGATAAAGACGACGAGGATGATGAGGATAAAGAAAAGGACGAGGACAGCGAAACGGAGGACAGCAGCGAAAGCGAAGCTGAGTAATTGGTTATGAGAAAGAGAAATATAAGAAGAACAACAAGAAGAACAGCACTGGCATCTGCAATAATGCTTATAATGACTATAGGCAGCGCATACATAGTAAACGCCAAGGATAAGGCGGCAGCCCCCTCTCTTGCCGAAAAAAGCAGCGGACAGCTTATGGCAGAGAATGCTACCAGGGCAGCAGGTATCTGGAAGGCAGGTATTTCTGACTACGATCAGGGCTCAGTGGCGACCCAGCCTTTGACAGAAGCAGTTACCGCCGCTAAAACAGTGGTAACAAGTGCACAGACCAAGCCTGTTACCCAGAAGATCACCCAGGTGGTTACTACAGCAATATCAAAGGCGGCTACAGCTCCGGCAGTGACTACCGCAGTAACAACCACAAGATCTGCTGCTTCCACTACTGCCACAACAGCAAAGAAGAAACCAAAAAAGGTTTACGATATACCTTTTTCCTCCCTGTATAAAGATGAGTCAACCACCGAAAAGGTAGTTCCCATCAAGCGTGATCCCAAGCCCTCATCTGAAAGCGGAACATTCCTTATCACCACATACGGATTCGGACACGGCGTGGGCATGAGCCAGAACGGGGCGAATTATCATGCCACCTACGGCGGAAAAAATTACAGAGAGATACTCAATCATTACTACACCGGAGCGGTCATGAAAAAGGACGCTGACGTTGAAAGCAAAACAGTAACTGCCGGCGGTCTTACCGGCAGCGTGCTTGAAGTAGTATCCGGAGTAGTATATAACGAGATGTGCGACTTTATGAACCATGAAGCAATGAAGGCACAGGCAGTTGCTGCATATACTCATATACTCAACAAGGGCTGCGATGACCCCTATCTTCGTCCTCAGTCGGATGTTCCCCAGGAGGTAGTAGATGTGGTAAAGCAGGTACTTGGAGAATACTTAGTCTATAATGATGAACCCATAGATGCCATATTTGATTCCTCCGGAGGAGGTGCTACTGCATCAAGCAGAGATATATACGGCGGTGATATCCCATATCTCAGAAGCGTTAAGGAAGAATACGACAAGGACTTAGACCCATATTACGGCAACTACACAGTAATGACAAGAGATGAGCTTGCCGGCTTCCTGACAGGTAATTATGGTGTTGATCTTCCCGACGATCCGTCAAAGTGGATAAAGATAGTAGAGGGTGACGGCGGATATGCAAAGCAGGTCATCATTGCAGGTCAGGAAACTGTACGTGGAAGCGACTTCACTGATGCACTTGGACTTTCTACTGCTAAGTTTGAGATCGAATATAATAACTGAATATGATAGCCTGTTGGATATTTTTAAGTGATTCTATGTATTCAGCAGGCTCTAAGGCAATACCGCAGATCACTTATGCGTGTTGCCTTAAATATTGATCCCCCAACTAAATCTTGAATTTTCTGCTTGTCTAAATACTGAACTTCTGCGTTGGAAAGGCTTGAAATATGCCAGCAT
>CACZQG010000226.1 GCA_902783235.1 uncultured Ruminococcus sp. | reverse complement strand
TCCCCAACTAAATCTTGAATTTTCTGCTTGTCTAAATACTGAACTTCTGCGTCGGAAAGGCTTGAAATATGCCAGTATTCCTGCACCTTCCCTCCTTGAATTTCAGCATTTATTCTTCGCATAAATCTTCAAGATTTAATTGGGATATCAATAAGGTAATCATGATCAGGGATCTAAGATGAAAATTTAGAAAAGAAGGTGTCGGGAATGACGGACAGGATAATAGAATTACTGGAAGAGAAGAATTATGTCAAGATCAAATCCAAGGTGAAGGATATGTACCCTCCCGACCTGGCGGCACTCCTTGAAACGCTTTCACCCAGGGAAATAACTATTCTGTTCAGATTGCTGCCAAAGGAGCTGGCAGCCGATACATTTACTTTTATGGACAGTGATACCCAGATGCATCTTATCAGCGGTTTTAGTGATAAAGAACTCCGAGAGATCCTTGATGAGATTTTCGTGGATGATGCAGTAGACATAATTGAGGAAATGCCGGCTAATGTTGTAGCAAGGATCCTCAAGAATACCGATCCGGAAACCAGGAAGCAGATCAATACTATACTCAACTATCCGGAGGACAGTGCCGGAAGTGTAATGACCACCGAGTATGTGTATCTTCATAAATCCATGACTGTCAGGGAAGCACTGGATCGTATCCGGCGTGTGGGTTTTGTCAAGGAAACTATCTATAACTGCTATGTTACAGAGAATCGTAAGCTCATTGGTATTGTGACTATCCTGGATCTTGTTACAGCTGATGAAGAGGATTCCATTGAAAGCATAATGGATACTCATGTTATTTTTGTAAATACTCATGAGGATCAGGAAGTTGTTGCAAGGAAGTTTTCAAAATATGATTTTCTTGCCATGCCTGTAGTGGATAACGAAGAACGTATGGTGGGTATCATCACCGTTGATGACGTTATGGACGTTATTGCCGAGGAAAATGAAGAGGATTTCTCCAAAATGGCTGCTATGTCGCCTATGGAGGATTCATACTTCAAGACATCTGTTTTTACTCATGCAAAAAAACGTATAGGCTGGCTGTTGTTTCTTATGCTTTCGGCTACTGTTACGGGTACACTTCTTACAAAATATGAAGAAGCATTTCAGGCAATCCCCCTTCTTGTTTCGTTTATACCTATGCTTATGTCAACAGGAGGTAACTGTGGTTCACAGACCTCTACCACAGTTATAAGAGGGTTGTCAACAGGAGAGATCTGCTTTGGAGATTTCTTTAAGGTGGCATTTAAGGAATTCAGGATATCATTAGTGGTCAGTATGGTACTGGCACTTACAAATGGTATACGAATATTTATAATGTATGACAGATTTGACCTGGCTCTGGTCATTACTCTTTCTATAATCGGAACTGTTATAATTGCCAAATTCATAGGCTTTGCCCTTCCCATGCTGGCAAAAAAGATACATCTTGATCCGGCTATTATGGCAGCTCCACTGATAAGCACCATATTGGATACCTGTTCTATGCTGATCTATTTCCAGATCGCAACAATGGTATTTGATGAGCTTTAAGGCAATACCGCACAATCTTTGTGCGATATTGCCTTAATAAAATTGATACTAAGGCAGTACTGTACAAATATTATTTCTTGTGTGGTACTGCATCTTTTTTTAGCGGAGGTACATATGTCAGCTATAATTGAAATAAAAAATGTAACAAAAGAGTTCAAGGTACTGAATCGTCATGAAGGACTCAGGGGAAGCATCAAAGATTTATTTTCAAGAGAATACAATATTGTCAGAGCTGTAGACAACATTTCAATAAATATAGCTCAGGGAGAGATCGCAGGCTATCTGGGCCCCAATGGTGCCGGAAAATCCACAACTATAAAGATGATGACAGGAGTTCTGGAGCCTACATCCGGTGAAATACTTGTAAACGGTATTATTCCATACAAGAACCGTTCTAAAAATGCCATGGATATAGGAGTTGTATTTGGTCAGCGCTCCCAGCTTTGGTGGGCACTGCCTCTTATAGAGTCGTTCAGGATACTTAAAGACATATACTGTATTTCCGATAAAGATTATAAGGATATGCTGGAGCTTTATCATTCACTTGTGGATATTGATCCCATACTGCATAAGCCTGTGCGTCAGATGTCTTTGGGACAGCGTACTCTCAGCGATATATTAGCAGCCTTTCTTCACGATCCCAGGATAGTATTTCTTGATGAGCCGACTATAGGTCTGGATGTTTCCATGAAATCAAAGATACGTTCACTTATACAGTCACTCAATCGTGAAAAGAAAACTACGGTTATACTCACTACTCATGATATGGGAGATGTGGATGCACTTTGCCGAAGGATAGTCATTATCGATAAGGGAAAAATGCTGTACGATAATGATATAGAGCATCTCAGAGGCTTTTTTGGTTCTTACCGTACACTGAAAATAAGGGCAAACGGTGATCTTAAAAAGCAGTCTGAGATAATAAAAAAAGAGTTTACGGATATTTCCGTTTCTTGTGATGAGGAATGGATATCACTTCTTATTGATGAGTCAAAGGCTAAGGTGATAGATGTGTTGGGACAGCTCCAGTCATCGCATAAGATAACCGATATGCAGCTTGAGGAGATCTCCACCGAGGAGGTCATCAAAAAAATATACGAGGAGGGAGTATAGTGAATATAAAGAAATACCTTACCCTTATGAGAGCGGGCATCATTGAGGCATTACAGTTCCGATTGTCCTTTATTATAATGGTCATAGGAAATATGGCTTATCTTATACTGATATACTATCTCTGGAAAGCTATATATTCATCCTCAGGTACAGATGTGGTAAATGGTATGACATTTACGGATACTCTGATATATCTGGTACTTGCAACAGCACTTTTTAACTTTATGGAAATGTATACAGTCTGGGAGGTGGGAAGGAATATCCAGTCGGGCAAAATCGTTCTTGACCTTCTAAAACCCATGCCATACCGGAGATTTCTCTTCTGGTCATATTCCGGCTCATTTGTAGTTCAGTTTTTCCTGACTTTTCTTCCCACCTTCATAGTTGTAGCGGTAGTTACTCATGGTGCAGTACCTTTGGGTATCAATCTGCTGTTTTTTGCATTGTCCGTTATCATGGCAGTATCTATTAATTACAGTATAGACTTTATTGTTGGAACAATATGCCTTTATACCGAGTCCATATGGGGGATAAATATTATGAAGCAGGTGATAGTTTTATTGTTGTCAGGTGCAACTATTCCTCTGGCTTTCTTTCCGGACGCACTCAGGAGCATAATGTATTATCTGCCATTCCAGGCGGTTTATAATGCCCCACTTACTGTACTTCTTAATGGTGATCCTCAGCCGGAAGAGCTGATGAACATCATGGGAACACAGCTCTTATGGTGTATAGCCATGATGGTTATAAGCAAGCTGTTCTGGCGGAAATCCATTAAACAGGTAACTGTGAACGGAGGCTGATGACATGAAAAGACGAGGAATTGGCTTTTATTTTAAGATATATTTTAAAATACTTGCTCAGGATATAAAGAGCAAGATGAGTTATCGTGCGGATTTTCTTATCTCTACCATAGGTATGATATTTACAAATGTCTCGGGATTTATAAGCTTCTGGATATTGTTTCATAATTTTTCTTCTATAAACGGATGGGGATATTATGAGATATTGTTCCTTTATGGTTTTTCTTTGGTATCACTGACACCTGTACAATGCCTTTTTGACAACAACTGGAGCCTGCGGCAGTATGTATATTCGGGAGATTTTATTAAGTATTGCTTTCGTCCCATAAATTTGTTTTTCTACTATCAGTCTGAGGTATTTGACATAAAGGGGCTGGGACAGCTTGCTTTTGGATTGGGCACACTGATATATGCCTGGATAAAAATCGGTATTGGGTTTGCTCCCCTTATGATAATTAAAATGATAGTATTTCTCATAACAGCCTCTCTTATTATGATCGCACTCCAGAATGCGGCAGCAGCTACTTGCTTCTGGATACAGAATTCCTTCTATGTACTGGATCTTGCTTATCGTTTCAGAGATTATGCTCATTATCCTGTAACAATATTTACTCCAATATTTCGCTTTATATTTACCTTTATAATACCCATAGCTTTTATTGCATATTATCCCAGTCTGGTGATACTGCGTCCCGGGGAGGTGCCTATCCTTTCGTGGCTTTCTCCTGTTGTTGGGATCATTTTCTTTGCTTTAAGCTACAAATTCTGGATGTGGGGTGCTTTTAAATACAGCGGTACCGGTTCCTGATACAATATTGATCCCCCAACTAAATCTTGAATTTTCTGCTTGTCTAAATACTGAACTTCTGCGTCGGAAAGGCTTGAAATATGCCAGCATT
>CACZQG010000225.1 GCA_902783235.1 uncultured Ruminococcus sp. | reverse complement strand
TTTCGCTCATTGCGATGAGCGACCGAGGCTCTGCCTCTGGACACCGCAAGCCTTTGAAAAGGCTTGACCTAAACTTTTGTATTTAAATAACTCATAGTTTATTACAAATTGCTTACTAAAATTGATTTCCGTGTTTAGCTTCGCTCATACGTTGACCGATGCTTCCATTGTTATAACGCAAGAAGTGTAAGAGATTCGTTATTAAGTGTATTATAAAGTCCGCCCTTATCCTTTCCGTTTGCCGGACAAAACTCACTGAAACCATAATATCCGCTGAGATTCAATCCGTCAGGCAGCTTATAGGCATATGCTCTACCCTCTACATTCTTATCGGAAACAATAAGGCTGTATCTGGCAACACATGAGCTGCAAAGTATAAGACTGTATTTATAATCCTTACTTTCATTAATTTTGTCGATCATTGTCATAAATGTGGATTTTGCAGATACTTCAATATCCTTCTTGCTCAGCAGTACCATATTCATTTCACAGCCCTCAGGTACTCTGCCAATAAACTTACAGGTCTTTTTCTTATGATCCATGCTTACAAGACATCTGAGTATATCCACCTTGTCATTATCATGAGTATTCACCCTTATTCTGAAAGGTGTTCCCAGATAATCCAGCATTACATCAGTTTTGCCGCTGCCAAATCCGTTTTCCTCAAGATAATCAACTATAGGCTGATCGTCAATGGTATACACCACATTTCCCTTGGACCTGGTAACAATCTTGTTCATGTTTGAGCTTTTCTTCACAGAATGAGCAATAGTGAACATAGGCTCTATATTACCGCATATAAGAAGCATAGCTATCTTCTTACGTGATATCTCACTTCCGCAGAAAACAAAGTCCTCATTAAAGCTCCAGCCGTCACTGGCAATACCTCCGAATACCGGTACACCGCCGGAGGCATCATTGAGAATGTCAACTACCTTGTCAGCCTCCAAGTCCGGGTTCCAGGCAGTATATGTAAGGATCAGCTTTTCCTTTTCAGGAAGCCGTGAGGACAATTCAGCATATTTTTCCTCCAGCTTATCCATCTCCTCATTACAGACGATCTCATCGGTCATCCCTGCAATAAACGAGCAGTCATCAGCGGTGAGTATGGTCACGGTTATACTGCTTTGTGTGTATCCTCTGGAATTGAGCATACCAAGAGACGTACAGCCAATAAACGGAAAATCAAATATTTCACTGAGACGATGCATAAGCTCCTGTGTATCCACTTCATATCCGCAGAACACTATAGCGCAGGAATTTGTCAGAAGCTCTGTCATATCTATCTGACCTTTAAGCTCCTCCATAGCTATATCAAGATCATCAATTTCACTGGTAAAAGCCTGTATCGTTTTCATGACTTATCTCCTGTTCATAATATAATCAGCGTTATTTTTCTCCAGGTATCTGTTAGCACTGTCCATATCCTTTACAAACACTGCATCAAACTGATTTGTAAATGCGATCTTCAGACGATTGAAATTCTCACTTGTGGAATCCACCACCACAACAGATGGTGTACGGTCCTCAAACATATCCGCTTTATCATCAGCCGGCTTGATATATCTCTTTGGCAGAAATTCTATCAGCAGACGTTCAAGCTCAGGGTAAACAATAGGCTTGGGAAGGTATCCTGCAAAGCCCTCTTTAAGATAGGACTCCTTTGCTCCCACTACCGCATCTGCTGTAAATGCAATAACAGGAGTACCCTCTGCCACCTTTTCATCACGGATCACCTTCAATGTTTCTATACCGCTCATACCCGGCATCATCTGATCCAGAAATACCATATCGAATCGCTGTTCACGCAGCTTATCCACACATTCCTGACCTGACATAGCAGTAGTGATCTGTATTTTTGTATCCTCCAGTATAGCAGTAGCCACCTCCAGGTTAAGCTCATTGTCATCCACCAGAAGTATATGCGCCTCAGGTGCTGTAAAGGAAGCCTCCAGCTCGCCTGCTGCCACAGGTCTGTATTCTGTTTCCTCAAGAAAGCTTCCCATAGGAGTAGTGTCCACAGTTTCCTGGGGTATGAAGACCGTGAAGGTAGAACCTCTTCCCAGTTCGCTTTCAAACTCTATCCTGCCTTTCATAAGAGTCAGCAGCTGCTTTGTAAGATTAAGACCGAGACCCATACCTTCAATATTCCTGTTTTTGGTCTCATCCATTCTCTGGAAGCTGGAAAACAGCTTCTGCTGATCCTCCGGTGTAATACCCACACCGGTATCTATAACATCTATTTTAAGTGAATTGGTAGACTTTTCAAAATCCACAGCAACAGTTACCTTTCCGGCTTCTGTATACTTTATAGCATTATTGATAAGGTTTGTAACTATCTGTTTTATTCTTGTTTCGTCCCCCATCATTCTGCTTGGTATCTCTCTTGATGCCTGAAGAGAGAATTCCAGACCCTTATCTCTTGCCTTTTTACTGGTCATGTTCATAATATCATTGAGTATAGACGCAAATTCATAATTCACGGGATTGATCTCCATCTTGCCTGATTCCAGCTTGGTAAGATCCAGAAGATCATTTATGATAGACATAAGGGTATTACTGGCACTTTTTATATCATAAGCATATTTCTTTATCTTCCTGTCCTCTGTCTCACGGATTATCATGTCAACCATTCCCACGATACCGTTCATAGGCGTCCTTATCTCATGGGACATATTGGCAAGAAAATTACTTTTGACACGGTTAGCAGTCTCTGCACGCTCCATAGCCTCCACCACATCGGTGATCTCATGGAACACCATTATGCCGGAAACATTTTCGTTGATGCTGTTTGGTATGGGAGCTATCCTTATATCATAGATCTTTTCAACTGCATCACCGTTGAATTTAAGTCTCTCGGTAAAGTTGATAGGTTCAAGCTGTTCCATTACCTGACGGCATTTGAGATGAAGTCTTTTTACCCATGAGGGACTCATGCAGCCTCTGAAAATATCATCTAAGCTTTTATATGTATATTCGGAATTATGATGTGTGGTCACAAGCAGTGTTCCATCACTGTCAAAAAGTATGACCTTATTGGGAGAATGGGACAGGATCATATCATTATAGAAATTCTGTCTGTTTTTCTCCTGTTCATTGAATTCCTTCAGAAGAGTAGCCTGGTCATTAAGCTTGGAAAGCATTGTCATATCAAGATCGAGTCTCAACAGCTCACGCTTGATCTTTTTATTCTCCAGCTCCAGTTCAGCTATCTTCTGTTTAAGCATAGCATTTTCGTCCATTTTATTCCTCCGTAAATACGCATGAATAATACCCTGATAAAGACATGGTATGCATTTTTAGTATTATTCTATTGTATTATAACATTTCTATGTAATTTTGTCAATAGACTAATAGCAATCTAATTCAAAATTATAGATAAAATACATAAATATAATTAATAAGTTAATCAACGATCTTTTAAACGATTATATTCAGGGTGTATTTTTGTCATATGAGTAAAAAATGCTCACTGTTATTCCTGAAAAATTTATATTACCCATGCTTTAAAGTGAAAAAAATTCTCTGAGAATTAGTGCAATTCTAACAAATATGAAAATAAGGCAAAAAAGTTTTTTATAATCTATTGACGTAATTGTAAAAAAATACTATAATATATATATACAGTTCATATAATAAATTTAAAAAATCGGCATTTTGCCGATAGAAAAAGGCTATAATGCAATTAATGCGGCAATGTACATTTGTCAGAGCTTGATAATTTTCTAACGATCCTCACATTTTGTGTTTTATGGTAAAAAATGCATATATTCTTATCTGCCGTATATACATATA